>CAMNNN010000070.1 GCA_946545505.1 uncultured Clostridia bacterium | reverse complement strand
TGAGGCGGTTGATTCGCTCTACGAAGGTAAGGATTACAAGAGAAAGTACGAGGGTAACCCCGGTGGGATGACTCATCTTATGTCTGAAAGAGATATCTCCACGTCAGGTTTTGCATGGCTTAAGATAGGCGAAGGCTGCATTCACAGATGTGCATTTTGTGCTATTCCTCTTATCAGAGGTCCATTCGTATCCAGACCGATGGATGAGATCATTGAAGAAGCGAAGAATATCGCATCCAAGGGGTATAAGGAGATCGTTCTCACGGCCCAGGATACAACGAATTACGGTATAGAATTAACCAAGCGAAGAATGCTCCCAGAGCTTCTCGAGAAGATATCCATGATAGACGGCATAGAAGCAATCCGCGTTCTTTACGGCTATATGGATGGTATTGATGAAGAATTGCTTAAGGTAATGAAGAATAACCCTAAGGTCGTACATTATCTTGATATTCCGATCCAGCACGGCTGCGATAAGATACTGAAGTCCATGAGACGACGCGATACCGTAGATATCATAACTAAGAAGCTCGAGATGATAAGACATGAGATTCCGGATGTGATCTTAAGGACTACTGTTCTTGTAGGTTTCCCGGGAGAGACTGATGAAGACTTCGAGGAACTTCTTGATAATCTTAAGAAATGGAAGTTCGACCGTCTGGGCTGCTTTGCTTATTCGCCTGAGGAGAATACTCCGGCCTTCGATATGCCTGATCAGATCGATGAGGATGTTAAGAAGGAGAGAGTGAAGCGTGTTTACGACGTCCAGTATCCGATTGCATTAGAGGCTTCGAAGAAGCGTATCGGGTCAGAAGTTACGGTTACTATTGATTCTGTGTCTGATGATGGTATCTTCTATATCGGTAGAAGCTACGGCGAAGCACCTGACGATGATCCTGTTATATATGTTGCCGCATCCGAGTGTGAACTTGAGATCGGCGGAAGATATAATGTTAAAATCCTCGAGTGCAGTGATAATTTTGATCTTACAGGAGTGACTATATGAATCTGCCTAATAAGCTGTCTATGTTAAGAATAATACTTATACCGGTAACTATGCTGTTTATGCTGCCGGTATCAGTTTACGGATTCGAGCCTGAAGGATGGAATGCCTTCATAGCTGATAAGGGTATGCTTATCGCGGCCTTTGTATTCATAGCCGCATCACTTACGGATTTCTTTGACGGACAGATCGCCAGAAGGCGTAATCTCATAACTGATTTAGGTAAGTTCCTCGATTCTCTTGCAGACAAGATGCTCGTTATCGCTGTACTAATCGCATTTGTAGCCATAGGAAGAGTATCCCCCTGGCTTCTTGCTATCATCGTGCTCCGTGAATTCATGGTGACCGGAATCAGATTGGTCGCATCCAAGGAAGGCGTTGTCATGGCTGCGAAGATGATCGGCAAGGTCAAGACGACTACTCAGATGATCGCCATCATTTATCTTATGTTTGAGCCTACGATCATGAAGTTTACTGGCGACGACTATGCAGCATCTCTTACAGCGCCTTGTGCCGTATCGATTATAGGAGATGTCCTGTTCGGTATCTGCGTAATTATGACGATAGTATCCGGATTAGATTATCTTGTTAAGAATATTTCTTATTTAAAAGAATGAAGAAATTAGTTATTGACATTTTATATAAGTTACATTACAAAGTATTTGTAGATTGTGACAACAATCAAATTTGGAGGTAATAACAAATGACTAATGAAGAACTTTTTGAGAAGCTGAAGGGCATGATCGTAGATCAGCTCGGCGTAGATGCAGATTCTATTACAATGGAGTCCAGCTTCGTAGATGATCTTAACGCTGATTCCCTTGACATGGTAGAGCTCGTAATGGCTATGGAGCAGGAATTCGACATCTCTGTACCTGATGAGGTAGCTGAGAAGGTTGGAACTGTTGGTGACGCTGTAGAGTTCATTAAGTCTTCTATCGGCTGATAAGAGTTAACAGATATATATAAGGCTGAATGTTCCCACAAAGTACATTCAGCCTTTTTATTTGATTGTTAAGGTGAATATGGATTACAGTGAATTTGAGAAGAAATTAGGTTATACGTTTAAGAACAAGGATCTGCTTACACTTTCACTTACTCACACCACTTATGTATTCGAGCAGAAGAGGGATCATTATGAATCCAACCAGAGACTTGAGTATATAGGCGATGCCGTAGCAGATTTGGTAATAGGACGAAAGCTTTACGAGTTGAAACCCAAGGAATCCGAAGGCTATCTTTCTAAGATCAGATCTATCATAGTATGTGAAGAGTCTTTCGCTAAGGTCGCGAGAAAGCTCGGCATAGGCGAGCTCCTGCTCATGGGCAAGGGTGAAGAGATGACCGGCGGCAGAGACAAGGATTCCACGCTTGCGGATGCTTTCGAGGCAGTAACGGCTGCAGTTTACTTTGACTCCGATTTCGAGACGGTAAGGGAAGTAGTCTTAAGGAACCTCGATGAGATCATTAATCTCGCCGTAGACGGCAAGATCTTCCTTGATTATAAGAGCAGACTGCTTGAGATCGCGCAGACTAAGAATCACCAGCACAAGATCACATTTACGGTCACTGACGAGAGAGGCCCGCAGCACGAGCGCGAATTCGATGTTGAGGTCTATGCTGACGATGTTTTCCTTGCCAAGGCCACGGGAAGATCCAAGAAAGATGCCGAGCAGAAGGGCGCGAAAGCAGCAATAGAGGCCTACGAGACTATTTTTGCCGTATAAAAGCCATAAAAAGAGCTTTTGTGGTACAATAATTTGCTATGTACTTAAAGAAACTTGAACTTCAGGGCTTCAAATCATTCCCTGAATATACGCTTATCGAGTTTGACCGCGGCATGACCGCCGTAGTTGGACCTAACGGAAGCGGTAAGTCCAATGTAACGGATGCCGTAAGGTGGGTTCTCGGTGAACAGAGCGTCAAATCATTAAGAGGCGGCAAGATGGAGGATGTCATTTTTAACGGCACCTCTGTTAAGAAAGCCATGAATTATGCCGAGGTCACGATGACTCTCGACAATTCCGATAAGTATGTTGATACCGAATTCAATGAGATCGAGATTACCAGAAGGCTTTACAGGTCAGGTGAATCAGAGTATCAGATCAATAAGGTAAACTGCAGACTTAAGGATATAGTTAATCTCTTCTTTGATACCGGTCTCGGTAAGGACGGTTATTCCATTGTCGGTCAGGGCCGAGTAGATGAGATCCTGTCACCCAAGTCAGAGGATAGAAGACGTGTTATCGAGGAAGCTGCCGGTATTACCAAGTTTAAGTCCAGAAAGGAAGAGGCTGAACGTAAGCTTGCTTCCACAGAACAGAATCTTCTTCGTATCGATGACAGACTTAATGAACTGACCGAGCGAGTCGGCCCTCTTAAGGAGCAGGCTGAGAAGGCTACTGAGTATCACAAGGCTTATGAGCAGTTAAAGCAGGCAGATATAAGCCTTCTTGTAAGACGCATTAATGACGCTAATGAGGCAATGGGCGATTATGTAGATGTTCTCGCTCAGGTTCAGGCTGAGATCAAGGAGCAGGAAGACAGGTATTTCGAGCTTCGTAATTCAAACAGCGATCTTAATCAGAAGTCTGAAGAGCTTGAGACTACTATCGAGGATAAAAGACAGGAATTGTCTGATCTCACCGAAGAGATGCATGATCTGTCTTCCGATATCAAGGTAGATGAGCAGAAGGTCGAATCCATCAAGCTTAAGATCGAGCAGACGGCAAGTGCCGAGAATGATATTTCTGAGGATATAGTAAGACTCGAGAACGATTATAAGGCCCGTATGACAAAGGCTGATGAGTTACTCGACAGAGCGAACGAAGAGAAGAATAAGACTGAGAAGCTTGAAGCCCAGAAGGAAGCAATGCTCAATGAGTTCCATGATTCCGAGAAGGCTATGAGCGATCTTCGTAAATCAATCGAGGACAAGACTAAGCAGATAAACGAGTCTCAGGGAAAGATCAATACGGCTAACGGTCAGATCACTTCTTTGCAGGACCGTATTAAGGAACTGACTGAATCAAGAGAGACTTCAAGAAAGATCAAGGAAGAACTTGATACCAAGATCACGGAAGCTGAGAAGCTGTGGCGTGAGATGATGGAGAAGGAAGGCGAAGTTACTTCCGATATCCAGACCAGAAACGATAAGCTCGAGGTTATTCATAAGGATGAGAGTGCACTTCTCGAACAGCATGAGAAGTTAACGAGAGTATTCCTTCAGGATAAGTCCAAGCTCAAGACTTTGAAGGACCTCGAGAGCCGTAAGGAAGGATATCAGGAATCGGTAAGAAGACTCATGAATCATGCCGATACCGATCCCAAGGTCAGAAAGAAGATCACAGGTATCTTAGGTGACCTTATCTCCACGGATAAGAAGTACAACACAGCTATCGAGATTGCTCTCGGTAATGCCATTCATAATATCGTTACAAGAACAGAGCAGGATGCTGCTGATCTTATTAATGTTCTTAAGGAGAATAAGCTCGGACGAGTTACATTCCTTCCGGTTGATAATATTAAGCCCAGAGAGCTTGATGACAAGATCTTAAGAGATGCTTCCAAACAGTCAGGATATATCGATGTTGCTTCGAACCTTATCAAGAACGATAAGATCCTCGATGATATCGTTTCCAATCTTCTGGGTAAGATCATTATCTGTGATGATATGGACAGCGCCAGAACAATCGCGAAGGCGATCTCATATCAGGCTAAGATCATTACGCTCGACGGTGATTCCATCAACGCCGGTGGATCACTCACAGGAGGTTCCGTAAGAAAGGATGCCTCCGGTATCCTCGGACGAGCAGGAGAGATCAAGGAACTCGAGGCTAAACTCGTTAAGCAGGATCAGGAACTCGCTGTTATTGAAGCGAAAAGACAGGATATCGATTCTCAGATCGGCGATATCGAGAAAGAATTGGGACAGCTCGATGAACAGCTCAAGTATTTCTCGGTCGAGCGTGCCAAGGCAGAGTCTGAATATAAGAACCTCGGTGTAAGACGTCAGGAGCTTGCTGATTCAGTAACCGAGAGTGAGAAACAGCTGCATCAGATCTCTGTTGATAAGTTAAGACTCGAAGATGATATTTCCGAGTACACTCAGATCATCAAGGAGATTGAGAACGAGATTGCAGACTTCAAAGACAATATCGATAAGAGTGACAATGAGGCCCGTGAGTTTAATGAGAAGCTTGATAAGTTAAGAGAGAGTATAACAGAGGGAAAGACTAATTCCGAGAGGATACTTGCAGAGCGTAACGGTGTCATCAATCTTGCCGCTCACATCAAAGAAGAGATTAATAACAGAAAGAAGAATCTTGAGGATTCCCAGAGCTCAAGAAGTACGGATGCCGCATTGCTTAAGAGCATCATCGAAGGCATCGAGGGCAAGAAAGCTGTTAAGAATAAGCAGAATGAGACATTCGAGCTTATGTCTGCCGAGATAAGAAAACTTACCGAGCAGAAGGAAGAGATAGACGGCAAGCTCAAGGGTTTCTTCGAGAAGAGTGCCGAGATGAATGATATTCTCACGAGACTTCGCACTAAGGAGAACAGTATCGTCTCCAGGAACGAGAAGCATATCAATGATATCGACATCTCCAAGAACCGTCTGTGGGAAGACTATGAGGTCACATATGATAATGTTAAGGATTCATATGAACCTGCTTCTAATATCAACGAATCGACTAAGCTTATCAACAGCCTGAAGAATAAGATTAAGGCTTTAGGTCCTGTTAACCTGAACTCCATTGATGAGTACCGTGAGGTTAATGAGAAGTTTGAGTTCATCACAGGCCAGCGTTATGACATCTACAAGGCTAAGACAGACCTCGAGAAGGTCATCGCTGATCTGGTATCTGAGATGAAGGAGCAGTTCATCAAGAACTTCACCACAATCAACGATAACTTCAAGACTGTATTTTCAGACTTGTTTAACGGAGGAAGTGCAGAGATAGTCCTTAGTGATGAGGAAGATGTTCTTAACTGTGCCATCGAGATCAAGGCTCAGCCTCCGGGAAAGAGACTGCAGAGTCTGACGCTGCTGTCGGGAGGAGAGAGATGTCTCACTGCGATTGCACTGCTTTTCGCTATTCTGCAGTTAAGACCGTCGCCTTTTGTAATCCTCGATGAGGTAGAGGCTGCGCTTGATGAGGTTAACGTAAGCCGCTTTACCGACTTCGTAAGGCGTTATACGACGCGTTCGCAGTTCATTATCGTTACGCACCGTAAGGGAACCATGGAGGCTTGTGACAGAATGTACGGCGTTACCATGGCGGAGAGAGGAATCTCCAAGATACTTTCCATGAGGATCGGGGATTAATATGGGTTTATTTGAATCTTTTAAGAAAGGTCTTACCAAGACGCGCGACTTCTGGGCCGCCGAGTGGGTAAAGACTACGGCTTCGCACGGCAAGTTCGATCAGGATATGCTCGATGACTTCGAAGAGATCATGGTAAGGGCAGACTGCGGAGTTCAGGCAAGTGAAGATGTCATCGGGTACATCAAGGATTACATCAAGAAGACCGGTGACGATTCCAATGACGGAGTCATGAAGGCTGTTAAGACCAGGATCACCGAGATATTAGGTGAGAAGCAGACTATCGATATTCAGCCTGGTAAGCTTAATATCATTTTGATGGTCGGCGTTAACGGTACCGGTAAGACTACTACTGCAGGTAAGCTTGCTCTTAAGTATAAGAGTGAAGGCAAGAAGGTCATCATGGCTGCTGCAGATACATTCAGAGCCGCTGCCGTGGAACAGCTTAAGGAATGGGGAAGAAGAACTGAAACTGCTGTTATCGCTCATGAGGAAGGTTCTGACCCCGCATCTGTAGTATTCGATGCTGTAGCAGCTGCAAAGGCAAGAAACTGCGATGTTCTGATTGTTGATACTGCAGGCAGACTTCACAATAAGAAGAATCTTATGGATGAGCTTTCCAAGATCAACAGGATCATAGACAGGGAAGCACCTGACGCTAACAAGAAGTCACTTCTTATCATTGATGCCACAACAGGTCAGAATGCCGTTCTTCAGACGGAGGCTTTCTCGGAGGCAGTTAACCTTGATTATCTCGGTATTACCAAGCTTGACGGTTCTGCCAAGGGCGGAGTGGCCATTGCGGTATCATATCTTGCCAAGGTTCCGATAGTTCTCGCAGGCCTCGGCGAAGGTGTAGAAGACCTGATGGATTTTGATCCTCAGGCATTCGCGGATGCTTTGATTGACACTTAAAAGACCATGTGATATTATCCGAAAGCTTGCCGTGACGCAGATACAGGGCTTGTCCGCCTCTTCCGCAGTCACCGGTG
>CAMNNN010000069.1 GCA_946545505.1 uncultured Clostridia bacterium | reverse complement strand
CATACTACAACCTGCTGATCGTTATCGTGTTTAACACTATCTGTATACTGAGGTCGAAGACTATCTTTAATGCGGTCGGATACGATCTGTGGCTGCTATTTGACTGTGTACAGGTGCTGGCCTTTACATATTTTCTCAGTAAGCAGGAGACCATCTACACTATCATCCGTAAATACATCGTTTGCTTCGATGTTCTCGCAGTGGTCGGCTTCATACAGTTTGCCCTGCAGTTCGTCGGAATCAATTTCTATGTAACGCAGTATAACGATCTTCACAGAAGCAACGGATTCTCATTCGAGCCTTCGTTCTATGCGACTTATATGATCATGGGTTCGATTATCTGTCTGTATCTTCTCGAGAGACGTAACTATATGTGCATGAAGAGAAGAAACCTCATATTCTCGACACTGCTTAACGTTGGAGCGGTAGTCATCTCGACGTCGAGAATGGGTCTTCTGGTGCTTCTGATCTATATCGTCTACAGGGGCATAATGTGCCTTCGTATATATATCCACAAGAGAGCTTCCGTTATCAGGATACTCTTCACATTGATGCCTATCCTGGTCGGTATAGGTCTGATCCTGTTTATCATCGCAGTCGAATTCCGTGTTCCGTTCGTAATGCATTACTTAAGCGGACTTGGAATCGGCGGTACGGCTTCACACTCGACGGACGCGAGAACGGCAGGCTTCAAGGATACATGGACTTTGTTCCTCGACAGCCCGTTCCTCGGATGCAGCTTAGGCGGTATTGATGCCGGCATCATCGAGTACAAGTCGAGAAACTATACCGTTGCCAATAACGGTGGAGCCAGCATGTGCGTATCTCTTGAGGCACTTGCAGCTTATGGTATCTTCGGTGCATTCTTCTTCTTTAAATATCTGTGGGATCTTACGGTCGGAGGTTATCTCAAGGCCAAGAAGAGACCCGGAGAGAAGAGGGAGCGTGAGCCTGTATATGCGATGCTTATCGCATTGTTCTTCGAGTTCATGATCCTTCAGCTTAATCAGAATGTATTAAGGCCTCCTTTCTGGGTTCATATAGCGCTTGTATCAACATGCCTTCAGATATATCTTCGTGATTCTCATAAGAACTTCATAACAGGAGTCAATCCGGGGGATTATTATGTCAAAGCCCAAGATAATAGCTAACTATCTGCCTCAGTATCACCGCATGCCGGAGAACGACAAGTGGTGGGGGGAAGGATTTACGGACTGGGTGGCCGTTAAGAAGGCCGAGCCTCAGTTCGAAGGTCACGTGCAGCCGAGGGTTCCCGCTGACGAATACTACTATAGTCTCGACAAGCCTGAAGACATCGCGCGTCAGGTAAAGCTTGCCAATGAATTCGGCATCTACGGATTCGGTATATATCATTACTGGTTCTCCTCTGAACAGCACTTCATGGAGACACCTGCGAATATCTACCTTAACCATAAGGAGCTCGATATTCACTACATGTTTATCTGGGACAACACTTCCTGGATAAGGTCATGGAGTGCCGTTAAGGGTAATAACTGGGCCCCCTCGTTCGAAGGCGAGAAAAGAACCGGCCCCGAGATCCTTGCTCAGCTCAAGTACGGCGGCGAGGATGAGTGGAAGAAGCATTTCGACTGGCTTCTGCCTTTCTTCCGCGACGAGCGTTACATCAAGATAGACGGTAAGCCCGTGTTCTCCTTCATGAGAATGAATGCCGACCCTGAGATCATCACGGCAATGGCAGCTTACTGGGACAAGCTCGCGAAAGAAGCGGGGTTCCCGGGCATCGTGTGCATGAGCAAGTGCACATGGAAGGGCGTGAGCCTCGACTACAGGTTCTACTACGAGCCTTTCCAGTTCAATGACATGCATGAGCTCCTCCGCAAAGGTCTCGAGGAGATCTACCTAAGAAAGATAAACAAGAAGCCGAGACTTCGCCTGGCGGACTACGACAAGGAGTGGAAGAGCATTCTGTACTCCGCGAAGCACTGCCATAAGGAAAATACCTTCTACAGCGGTATCGTAGGCTTTGACGACACTCCCAGAAGAGGAAAGAAGGCGCGCATAATCAAGGGGCAGACTCCTTCGAAGTTCGAGGAATATCTGTATCAGCTCCTGAAGATCTCGAAGGATCAGAACAGAGAATTTGTATTCATCACCGCCTGGAATGAGTGGAGTGAGGGCGCATATCTCGAGCCCGATACGGTTAACGGCACCGCTTATCTCGAGGCTGTTAGAAAAGCATCCGAGAGGCTCGGAGAATAACAATGAGAATCGCCGGAAGTGTTGTCATATATAATGCCGACGAGGGCGTTGTCGACAGGATATCCTCATATGCAGGCGAGGTGCAGAAGGTGTTCGTTGTCGATAATTCCGACACGCCTGATGAAGAACTTCTCAGTAAGATAGAATCTTCATGCGGGAATATCGAGATCGTGCCCATGCACGGCAATATGGGTATCGCAGCGGCTCTTAATGCCGCTTTGAACAAGGCGTCTGAGCAGGGTATGGATTATCTTCTCACGATGGATGACGACTCATACTTCACGGGTACGACACTTCGCGATTACTTGGCACGTGCTCAGGAGATCTTCGCACAGGATGGCAAGGTTATTCAGATCGGAATCCATAATTCCGGAGATAAGGACGACGATCTGGTCGTCAATAACGAGAACCCGGACTGGCTGATCACATCAGGTTCGATAATGGCGGTCGAGAATTCGATAGCGATCGGAGGATTTCTCGAGATGCTGTTCATCGATGAGGTCGACCGTGAATTCTGCTACCGCGCCATCGACAAGGGGTTTAAGTTAAGAAGAGTTCTCGATCTTACGATGCAGCATAATCTCGGACAGCCGATCAGAGGCCGGTTCCTCGGCAGGTCATTCGAGGCTATGGGTCACGGCAAGGTAAGAAAGTACTATATCTTCCGTAACTGCACATATCTTATGAAGGAATATCCCAGAGTCAGGAAGGCATACAGGCATTATCTTCTCGCTACATGGGTGAAGACTATCCTCGCAGAGGACGATAAACTGAATAAGATCAAATATATGAGAATGGGACGCCGTGATGCCCGTAAGGGTAAGTTCGGCAAACTCGAGGTGTAAATGACGGATTCTGAGAAGACAAAGATGGTTGAAGGTGTTCTTAATAAGCTTAAGAAGATCGCTTCTAATTCTATAAGGAAAGAGAACTACCGTAAGGCTCTTGATGCAGTTACGGCAGCATCTTTTATCCTTGAAGAATATAACCAGTACTACGTTGATGACGATCTCGAGAATGATCTGACACTGATATCACAGGGCCTCGTTAAGCCCGGATTTACCAGAGAAGATACAGATGCGAATACTATTCTGTATTACGACAGCTTCGGTTTTGATGTAAGAGCTCTCGCTCTGGTCTATATGCATGCGCTGTCCAATCTCGGCTACAGAGTAATCTACATCACTAAGGTCGAGTCCAGGGACAGTCAGCCTGAACTTCACAATGCGGTAAAGGACGGAAACGTTATATGGAATTACGTTTCCTACGATAACCGCGAGCAGGAAGTGAAGGACATACACGCGCTTTTCGAGCAGTATAAGCCTGCGAAAGCGATACTGTACTCCACTCCGGACGACGCTGCCGGCATGGCCGTGTTCAAGGCTTACGAGGGTATCGTGGAGAGGTTCAAGATCAACCTGACGGACCACGCTTTCTGGCTCGGCAGGGACGTATTTGACTATAACCTTGAATTCCGTAACTACGGTGCGAATGTCTCCGTTAAGTACAGAGGTGTGCCTGAGAGCAAAGAGATAGTAATGCCGTTCTATCCTTACCACAGGGACCGTGAGTTCCAGGGCTTGCCGTTCGATGCGGAAGGAAAGAAGATAGTGTTCTCGGGCGGATCTCTTTATAAGACTCTCGGCGATCCGCAGAACAGATTCTATGTGATAGTCGACAGACTTCTGTCGGGACACGACGATCTTTTATTCCTCTATGCAGGAACGGGAGATGACAGTGAGATACAAAAGCTTCAGGCTAAGTATCCGGGAAGAGCATACAGGATTGATGAGAGAACGGATCTGTTCGAGCTCATGGAGCATTGCACGATCTATCTTAATACATTCCCGTTTATCGGCGGACTCATGATGCAGTTCGCTTCCGATGCGAAGAAGGTTCCGCTCACACTTAAGGGCGAGGGATGCAATGATGAGAATAAGGAGATACTCATCAATCAGGATTCTATCGAGTATGACGATGTCGAGTCCCTTATCGCAGAGGCTGACCGGCTTCTCGATGACGAGGATTACAGACTCGAGAGGGGAGAGAAGCTTAAGGCTGATCTGATCTCGGATAAGCAGTTCGAGGAAGAACTTCAGAAGGCGCTTACGGAGCATAAGAACAAGTACGGGGTGAAGATCACGGATATCGACACGACTGAATTCCGTAAGCAGTATATGGTAAGATTTAGTGATAAGACATTCAGGAGAGTAATCGCTTCAGGCAACAAGAAGACTCTGATGGCGGACTTCCCGGATATGTTTATTAAGAAGGCTTACAACAAGATAGTAAAGAAAGAGAATCTTAATAATTAAAGGACCCGATATGGAGATCAAGACATACACATTCACACCTCACGGCGACGACAGAGGTCAGTTGATAGCATTAGAGGAGTATAAGGATTTTCCTTTCTCCGTAAAGCGCGTTTACTATATCTACGATACGCTCGCAGGTGTCGTAAGAGGACATCACGCACATAAGTGCTTAAAGCAGATCCTTATCTGTGTTCACGGTTCATGCAAGATTCATCTCGATGACGGACACGATACGGCAGAGGTAGTCCTCGACAGCCCGGACAAGGGACTGTTTATAGCGAATGATATGTGGAGAGAGATGTATGATTTCTCCCCCGATGCCGTGCTCATGGTACTCGCTTCCGAGCTCTACGATGAGTCAGACTATATAAGAGATTATGATGAATTCAAGAAGTTCATCGCTTCCAAGGAAAGTGAGAAATAATATGAAGATTCCGTTCGTTACATTTCGCCCTCTCGAGCACGAACTCGACAAAGAATTAAGAGGCGCGTTCGAGACGGTATATAACAATTCCTGGTATATCGAAGGTCAGGAGGACGAGAAATTCGAGAAGGCATATGCGGAATACTGCGGCATGCCTTACTGCGTAGGATGCGGTAACGGACTCGACGCTCTCGTGCTCGCACTGAAGGCTCTTGGTATCGGGGAAGGAGACGAAGTCATCGTTCCCTCGAACACTTACATCGCTACTGCACTTGCCGTTACATATACGGGTGCGCAGGTAGTGTTCGTTGAGCCTGATATCAGAACATATAACATCAATCCTTTGCTGATCGAGGCAGCCATCACAGATAAGACGAAGGCGATCATGCCGGTTCATCTTTACGGCCAGCCCTGCGATATGGATCCTATCATGGAGATAGCGAACCGCCGCGGACTCAAGGTCATCGAGGACTGCGCACAGGCTCACGGAGCTCTGTATAAGGGCAGAAAGATCGGAACGTTCGGCATCGCTTCGGGCTTCTCTTTCTATCCCGGCAAGAACCTCGGCGCATTGGGCGACGCAGGTGCGACAATAACATCTGACAAGGATGTCGCCGATAAGATCAGAGCTTACGGCAACTACGGTTCCGACTATAAGTATCATCACATATACAAGGGAAACAACAGCAGACTCGACGAGATGCAGGCTGCTTTCCTGTCGGCAAAACTTCCTCATCTGGACCGCATGAACGAGTGCAGAAGAGCTATAGCGGATAAGTATCTTAAGGGCATTAACAACCCTGAGGTCATCCTGCCTTACGTTCCCGATTATGCACTTCCCGTATGGCACATCTTCGCCGTAAGAAGCAGCAGAAGAGACGAGCTTGAGAAGTTCCTTAACGAAGCGGGAATCGGCACGAACAAGCACTATCCGATCCCGATGCATCTGCAGGGTGCATATAAGGATCTGGGATTCAAGGAAGGTGATTTCCCTCTGGCTGAGGAGATATCGAGGACCGAGCTGTCGCTGCCTTTGTTCTACGGAATGACAGATGAAGAAATCAATTATGTAATCGATAAGATCAACGAGTTTAAGTAATGCACACACTGGAAGTATTCATTCTTACTTATAACAGATCCGGTTATCTTCGCGAGAGCATTGAGAGTGTTCTCGCTTCTTCATTTAAGGATTTCACTTTGACCGTGGTTGATAACTGTTCCACCGATGATACAAAGGAAGTGGTAGACAGCTTCGAAGACCCTAGGATCAAATACCATAAGCACCCTGAGAATATCGGAGGTATCAACAACATTAACTCGGCGATTAGGATGAGTACCGCCGATTATGTTGTGCTCTTCCACGACGACGATAAGATGACGCCGCAGATGCTGGAGGAGGAATATAACTTCCTTGAAGCTCATGAGGACGCCGGATGCGTCTCTAGTACAGCGACGGATTTTCACGACGACGGAAGTGTAGATGAAGCTGTTTCCGCCTTTGACGGCGAGTATAAGATCTTCAAGGGAAGACAGCTGTTCGACGCGTATTTCGCAGAAGGGACGCATACTGTGTGTCCCTCTATAATGTACAGAAGAGAAGTGCTTCACAGCCACGACCTGATCTTCGATCCTGCCGTAGGACCGTGCTGTGACATCAAGCTGCTTTTCGATATCGAGAGGTACGGTTACGGTGTGGCAGTGATTAACAAGGTGCTGATGTTAACGCGCCGCCACGGAGCACAGGACAGTACGATGCACTACATTCCCATGCATATCGAGCTGTACGATTACCTTAACAACGATCCGTATTACGGACCGATGCTTGAGGAGAAGCGGCAGTGGCGTGATGCGAAGTACCACGACTTCTCGAAGGCTCTCGCATCACTTGAGATCAAGGGAGAGCAGGACAGAACGGTTCTGCGCGGCCTTGAGAAGAAGCTTCGTTCAAGCTGCGGCGGTAAGGCCGGCGACAAGTGCAGGTATTCCGTTACGGTTTTTGCTGCCAAGTGTTTTCCGGGACTCATGCGCAAGATCTATTACAAGTACAAGGGGGGAGCGTCATGATCATAGTTCAGTTCTCCGGCGGACTCGGTAATCAGCTTGCACAGTACGGACTTTACAGCGAATATAGGGCAAGAGGTCTTGATGCGTACGCGGACTTAAGCTGGTATGGTAACGCTCAGCCAAAGGACGGCCGGGTGGACACCAGGAAGCTGGAGCTTCCGCACCTCGGGATAAACCTTAAGATGTGCCCCGATAAGTATGCCTACTACGGTAAGGAGGACGACTTCCACCGTTACTTAAGAAGAATTATGGTAGGCCCCGTCCACTTCGAAAAGGACTACAAGTTCACTCCCGAACTTCTAAACATTAAGCGGGGATACGTCATGGGAGGGTGTTTCCTCG
>CAMNNN010000068.1 GCA_946545505.1 uncultured Clostridia bacterium | reverse complement strand
CGACAGCAGCATCAATGCGAACTACAGCAGAGCGAAGAAAAAGACATGGGCGGATCTGTTCATCGCTATGAGCTGGGCGAATGCGCTATACCTTATCGCGAATAGTGTCCTGATGTTCTTTACTGACAGCGAGGCGGCAGTGCTCATAAGCACCTTAGGTTACTCAGCAGTGATAATGGCAGTCGTTGTAATCGGAGTCATCAATCAAAGACAGGTCGAGAACAGATATGAGCGCGACACGGAGCTCGAGCTTACGGATGACGACGATAACTGGATCCTCGGCATGTTCTATTACAACCCGAACGACACGCGCCTCAACGTCGAAAAGCGTTTGGGCTACGGCGCTACCGTAAACTTCGCTCACCCGGCAGGAAAAGTAATAGGTATTGTCAGCGCAGTCATCATGATCGGATCGATAATACTGATGATTTACCTCAATGCTGTGGGACAGCTGGTGGTATAATTCCGATATCTTACAGAAGAGCAGGCTGACGAACTGTGGGATGAGTATGAGTGGGAGGAATGCGAATTCCCTGATATCGAGCTCTATGATATAGAGGTTCCGCAGACGGATTCGAATGTCTGGTGCAGCTCTGATGACTTCAATGATACTATCGCGAGCCAGGGCGTCCAGGTCATAGATATCGTATTCAACGGAGACGTATTGGTTTTCTATCTTAAGACGACCTGACATTGTCGTATAATAGAGCTATCAAATACTGATCCGGGAGCGCGGATGTGAATAGCTCGAAGTATTTCAGTCTTAGTGATAAAAACTCCGTAAGGGATGCTCTTGTCTTTGTGCAGGAGAACCTGCGTCGGGTTAAGACGGGTGATAAGCTGACGAACAGCGCGATGGTCGCCTGCGAGGAGATGATCGCCTTATTCGTGAAGCATGCACCCGAAGACGGCAGTCTTCAGGTAAAGTTCAGTAAGTCATTAGGTGAGTATTACATCACGCTCCGATGCAAAGGCGATGAATTCGACCCCTTTGACAACTATGTAGAGAAGACATCCGAGTTAAGCCGTATGGGCAGGGACGATGCTTCGTCTGCCATACGGTCGATACTTCTCATGTCCTACGGGAATCAGCTTCGTTACTCCAACAGGAACGGCGTTAACAGGACTCAGATCAGCGTAGGTAAAGCGGAACAATCAATGCTTAAGAATACGGTCATAGCCCTGGTAATGGGTCTTGCCGTCGGATTGATCCTGAAATTCCTGGTCCCGGAAAAGATAACCGATGCTGTCGTTTTCTATGCGCTCGAACCGGTGAAGATCATGTTCATGAATGCGATAAAGATAATCATCGGACCTGTAATCTTCTTCTCGATGGTCTCGTGTCTGTCGTCGTTCAAGAGTCTGTCGGAACTTGGCAGGATCGGCGCCAAAGTAATGGTGTCTTATGTGCTGACGACTATACTGGCTGTAAGCCTTGCAGTGGGACTGTCACTTCTGTTTAAGCCGGGAACTGAGGGGTTTGCTGCGGACGGTAATGCAGCGGCAGCAGCAGATGTATCTACGGATATAGATACGTCCTTAAGGACGACTATCATTAATACCGTACCGTCGAATCTATTCGTACCGTTCGTCGAGACTAATACTATGCAGCTGTTATTCCTTGCCGTGTTGTTCGGCATAGCTGTCGGAATGACAGAGGAGTATTCGGGTGCGCTGAAGAAGTTCTTCGATGCGGGCAATACGCTGGTTCTGACGGTTACGTCCATAATCACAAGATTCATTCCACTGGCGGTATTCGCGTCCGTGGCACTGATAGTTGATCAACTCGGGCTGGATTCTGTGAGATCGTTAGCAGGGTATATCGGTGTGCATCTATCTACGGTGGCCTGTATGCTCATAGTTTACGGATTGATCATCCTTATCTTCGGAAGATTAAATCCTTTGAAGTTCTACTCGAAGTTTAAAGAAGGCATGTTGACGGGACTCGCGCTTGCAAGCAGCACCGCATCGATGCCTACGAACCTTCGCATCTGCACGGAGAAACTCGGTATCTCACATAAAGTCTGTGATTTCTCGATACCTCTCGGCGCCACTGTCAATATGGATGGTACAAGCATCACTCTCGTGATTGGTGGACTTTTCCTCGCGAGGGTGTACGGAGTTGATGTGTCATGGCCTTTGCTCGCGTCCGTCATGATCACGATAGTCCTGCTGTCGCTCGGATGTCCCGGAGTTCCGGGAGCGGGTTTAATCTGTCTGGGTATCATCGTGCAGCTTATGGGAGTGCCGATAGAAGCGCTGGGATTACTGATCGGAATCTATCCTTTCATAGATATGGTAAACACCATGTCGAATATCACGGGTGATGTAGCAGTAACGACGGTTGTGGCGAGAAGTGAAGGGCTTATCGATACCGACGTGTATAACCGGCACGATTAATAACAGTTATAAATCAGTTATCAATTGAATTGAGAACAACCTCTTAAAAACGGTGATACTATAAACCCATTGACACGGTGGGTAAATAGGAATAAACTAACGCCATCAAACGAAAGGAAGGCGTGAGTAAATGTTCACCAGATCACACAAAACATTACGAATGATGTGTTGTCGAATGCTTTACTCCCGGGCACGCAGAATGGCCTCGGCGCAGAACATGAACTTGCGCCTTGAGAAAGAACGATGTTGAAGCGTAATGCTTAAGAACATATGCCATGTGCCCGGGAGTAACAGCACCCGGGCATTTTCTTGGCCCTTAACAGGAAACACAAAAAGAAATGAACAACAAAACAATTAAGGAGATCACAAAAATGAGTAAGAACATTATCAAGAAGGCAATCGCAACAGCAGTAACACTTTCAATTGCAGCTTCATTCGCAGCCTGCGCATCAGACTCTGAGGCAGAGGGTTCCGTTCTCGGAGAGTCCAGAGAGAACACGGTCATCACGGTAGGTGCCAACATCACACCTCACTCCGAGATCCTCGAAGTAGCTAAGCCGATCCTTGCCGAGCAGGGCATCACACTCGAGATCGTACAGCTTGAGGATTCCGTTACACCTAACACGGGCGTTATCGAAGGAACACTCGATGCCAACTACTTCCAGCACGTACCTTACCTCGAGCAGTTTAACCTCGAGAACGGTTCCGACCTCGTATCGATCGGTGCAGTTCACTATGAGCCGTTCGGCATCTACGCAGGAAGAGTTTCAGACCTTGCTGACCTTCAGGAAGGCGCTGTAGTTGCAGTACCCAACAACGTAACAAACGAAGCAAGAGCACTGCTTCTCCTCGCACAGGAAGGACTCCTCGTACTTGATGAGAATGCAGGCATCAACGCTACAGTAGAAGATATCGTAGAGAACCCCCTGAACATCCAGTTCGAAGAGCTCGCACCTGAGCAGCTTGTAGCAGCACTTCCTGATGTAGATGTAGCGGTTATTAACGGTAACTACGCTATCGAGGGCGGTCTCCACGTAAGCCAGGCACTCGCAGTAGAGGCTAACGACGGACTTGCAGCACAGACATACGGCAACATCATCGCTACTTCACCCGAACATCAGAACGACCCTGCACTCCAGGCTCTCGTAGAAGTACTCCAGGGACCTGAAGTTGCTCAGTACATCAACGACACATACGACGGCGCAGTAGTACCCCTTTACGGCTGATATTGCACCGGTTTAGCGACAGGAAGAGAGACGTAACATGATTGGTTTTGAGTATTACAACCCCGCGAAGATCGTCTTCGGCGAGGGAAGCGAGAAGAGTCTTTCGAAGCTTCTGAAGCAGCATAAGGCGACAAGCCTCCTGCTGGTCTACAGCGGAGACTTCATCAAGACTCTCGGCATCTACGACGTCATCAGGGAAGCCGTGGATGAGCTTGGAATCAAGTTCTCGGAGAGCGGGGAAGTAGTCCCGAATCCGAGTATCGAGTTGGTAAGGAAGCTCGTAGAGCAAGGCAAGAAAGATAAGGTTGATTTTGTCCTGGCGGTCGGTGGAGGTTCCTCCATCGACACAGCCAAGGCGATCGCACTCGGAATACCGTACGATGGCGATGTCTGGGATTTCTTCGACAAAGGTATATCCCCTGACACAGTCCTTAATATCGGAGTTATCGCGACAACGGCATCGAGCGGTTCCGAGACTTCCAACGCCGCGATCCTCTCTTACGGAGAGTGGAAGAAGGGATTCGAAGATGACCGTATCATCCCTAAGTTCGCGATCATGAATCCCCGCTACACGGCTAACCTTCCCTGGTATCAGACTTCAGTAGGAATCGCGGATGTACTCGCACATCTGCTCGAGAGATACTTCTCCGATGAGAAGAATTCAGACACGACAGATTACCTTATCGAGGGCGCGATTAGAGCGCTTCAGGTAAATGCCGTAAGGCTTAAGGAAAACCCGGCGGACATTAATGCGA
Organism: uncultured Clostridia bacterium; assembly: GCA_946545505.1. Classification (GTDB taxonomy): domain Bacteria; phylum Bacillota; class Clostridia; order Saccharofermentanales; family Saccharofermentanaceae; genus Saccharofermentans. Next base: position 3,007 of record CAMNNN010000068.1, on the reverse strand, counting down.
GAGCAGAGATCCAGTGGCTCGCATCAGTCGCGCATAACAACTTCCTCGACGCGGGAAGATCGGCTGACTGGGGTTCACACAGGATCGAGCACGAGCTCTCTGCACAGTACAACATCACACACGGCGAAGGCATGGCAGTGGTGTTCACGGCGTGGACGAAGTATATGGCTGAGGTTAAGCCCTGGAGGCTCGCACTTCTGGCTTCAAGAGTCTACGGCAAGGACGCGTACGATTTCGATGAGAGGGAGCGCGCTTTGCTTCTGTCAGAAGAGCTCGAGAAGTTCTTCAAGGGCCTCGGGGTCAAGACGAAGCTCAGTGAGCTAGGTATAGACGATAAGGATTTTGATGTAATGGCAGCGCGTGCGACTGCCGGGGGCAACGTGGGACACTACGTGCCTCTCGATGCACAGAAGATCAAGGAAATATTAAAGCTTGCACTTTAAGAAAAACAGCGAAAAGGAGAATCACAAAATGGCAAGAATTAAACTGGTAGAACAGAACGAAGCAACAGGTGCCGAGAAGGAGCGTTATGACGAGCTCGCAGGCAGAAACGCAGTAACTAACATGAAGAAGGGTCTTCTGAATGACGCCGCTACATACGACGCTTACATGGCCTGGTATACATCATGGAACAGACTCGTAGAAGTTATCGGTGAGAAGGATGCTATCCTCTACGCGCATAAGATATCCACAACTAATTCATGCCAGTTGTGCTCACTGTTCTTTATAAGCGATGTTAAGGGATTGGGTCTCGACCCCGCCAACCTCGTATACGATGAGAAGGAGACACTTCTTACTACCCTGGCAGAGCAGATCGTTAAGGATCCTACATCAGTATCGGATGAGCTCTTCGACAAGCTCAAGAAGTTCTTCAATGATCAGGAGCTCGTGGTAATCGTAGGCTTCGCAGGTCAGATGATCGCGACGAACAACTTCAATTCCGTATTCAAGATCGACGTGGATCAGAGACTGCTTCCTCTTGTTAAGGAGTTCAAGCCTGCTACATGGAGAGCTGATATCAAGAAGTAATCAGCCGATATACCGGTGCATACAGTATGGTAATTCTAAGGGAGGCGAAGCGGATAAGCTTCGCCTTCTTAAGTTATATGGGGTAAGTACAAGTTGACGGCAGATATACTTCGTGATACGATGTATATCGCTATGGGGGGTATGGGCTTGTATGAATTTTGTTAAGCTGACAAAAGAGTCATCAGATATAGCGGTTCTCGAGAGGCTCAATGAAGAGGCTTTTCCCGAGAACGAGCGTAATCTGATAACCGATCTCATCGATACCGGTGCATTCGTGTACGGCATCTATGAGTTCTCCGAAGCTATCGGCTTCGCAGTGATAAGGGAATACAAAGATATTATGTATCTGGCTTACCTCGCGGTCAGAAGCGACAGCCGCGGAAGAGGTATCGGAACTGCAGTTGTATCCGAGCTTGTCAACAAGTATTTCAATAAGCAGATCGTAGTCGAGTATGAAGCTCCCGACGGCACGGTGGATCACGGCCTCATTGCTATCAAGCGCCGTAACTTCTACAGACGCTGCGGATTCAGACAGACCGGCTGGTACACATTCTATGATGATGTGGAGTTCGAGATCGGCTGCGCAGGCGAAGAATTCGATATCGATATGTTCAATGAATTCGTAGACGATCTGTCAAACAGAGTTAACGATCATATCCCCCATCCGTACAGAAAGGATTAACAATAATGCATCTTGGATTTTCTTATGTAGGGCTGATCATGCTTCTCATGCTGTTCATCCCGAATTTCATATGGACACGAAGACAGCCTCAGGGCTACTCGGAGTACGCCGCCCGCGAAAACAAGATCCTGCTTGCCTTCGAGCGCGTGGGCCAGTTTATAGTAACGCCGTGTGCGTTGATTTTCGCTGACTTTAACCCGAAGGCATGGAACTGGTGGTGCGCTGTCCTTGTGCTCGCGTTTCTTAACCTCGTTGTTTACGACATAGCGTGGGTACGTTACTTCAAGTCCGAAAGAAAGATGGAGGACTTCTACAGAAGCTTCCTCGGTATGCCTCTGGCACTCGCGACTTACCCCGTAATCGCGTTCTACCTTCTGGGTGTCTTCGGCGGCAACATCATCATGATATTGGGTTCCGTTATCTTAGGTGTCGGACACATAGGAATACATGCACAGCATGCGCGTGAGGTGTTCGGCAAGAAGCCTAAGAAGAAGCTTATCTTCCGCATCTTAAAGTGGATCGGCATAGTTGTGCTCGCACTCGTTCTGATAACACTGAACATCTTTATAACAGGCAGATGTTTCAGACAGGTCAAGCGCTACTTCACTTACAGGAATGGCGTGAACGAGCAGATCTATGTTCAGCTTAACGACCAGGAGGAATACATCGTCATAAGCGGCAAGAGCGATGACAACCCGGTCATCATCTCTTTGCACGGCGGTCCGGGCGCACCTACCACTTATATCGATTACTGCTGGCAGGACTATCTTACTGACGACTATACGGTCGTATCATGGGATGAGAGAGGCTGCGGACGTTCGTATTACAGGAATGCTGATGTTGATCCCGATAATTCCACATTAACATTCGAGCAGCAGCTTGCCGACCTCGATGCGCTGGTTGACTACTGCTGTGAAAGATTCGGACAGGATCAGGTAATTATCCTCGGTCATTCTTACGGTTCGATGCTTGGAAGTGAATATGTATTCGCACACCCGGAGAAGGTCAGTGCGTACATCGGTGTCGGTCAGTGCATTAATGAAGCTGATTACTATGGTGAGACTTACTCTTACCAGGATGCATTAAGGATCGCGAATGAGAACGGTGATGACACATCTGAGATGGAAGCTGCTTACAACAGGTTCACGGAAGATATGTCAATAGCTAATCTTATGGCATTAAGAAATCTGGTAGCACCTTATCATCCTCAGACTGATACTACGGATATTTCCACATACGCCGCATTGACGTCTCCTATCGTAGGTGTTGATGATATTAGATGGTACTGTCTTGAGA
>CAMNNN010000067.1 GCA_946545505.1 uncultured Clostridia bacterium | reverse complement strand
TAAGATTTTGCTATATAGAGAATATGTTCCGCTTCGCTGATTCAGGCGGCGGTAAGCAGAATGAGTTTACACAGGCAGGTGTCGAGCTTATGGGTGCTGACGGTGCCGATGCGGATGCGGAGGTAATCGCTCTGGCTATCAAGTCTGCTCTTACTACAGGCATCAAAGATCTTCAGATCTCCGTAGGTCAGGTAAGGCTTTACGACGGCATCGCGAGACAGCTCGGTCTCGATGAATCCAACAAGGAGCTTATAAGAGACGCCATCAGCAGCCGCGACACGGTTACTATCGAGAAGACATGCGATAAGCTGGGACTTAATGCCGAAGGCAAGAATCTCCTTCTCATGCTTTCCGATGCTCAGGGCACATATGACATCATCGATGCCTTCAAATCCAAGGTAACGGATAAGGAAGCTGTTGAGGCACTCGATAACCTGAAGGCTATTCTCGACGCTCTCGACGAACAGGGATTCCTTAAGTATGTATCGGTAGACTCGGGACTTCTCGGAGGATCTGTCGACTACTATACGGGCGTTATCTTCAAGGGTTACACCTACGAGGTCGGTTTCCCGATCATCTCCGGCGGACGTTACGACAACACAGTCGCAGTATTCGGCCGGCAGATGGGATGCGTAGGATTCTCCTTGAGCCTTACACTCACACTGACAGCTCTGTTAAGACAGGGCGTGTCCATGGATGAGAAGCCGTGTGATGCCATAATCGGATTCAAGGACGGCTTCAGAGGCAAGGCCTACGGGCAGGCAGCAAAGCTTCGCGAAGAAGGTCTTTCTGTCATACTCGACACTACCGGCAAGAGTAAGGATGCACTTAATGAATATGCCAAGAAGCAGGGCATAGTTAAGGTGCTTTTCGTAGAGGGGGAGTAAAGAATGCTGACGATAGCTTTATCAAAAGGAAGACTTGCCGAGAAGGCGATAATGCTTCTCGAGAATGCGGGTTACGACTGCACCGCAGCTAAGGACGAGTCAAGAAAGCTCATCCTCGAAGACGAGAAGGCGGGATTGAGATTCATCATGGCAAAGCCTGCGGACGTTCCTACTTATGTAGAGTACGGCGCGGCTGATATCGGATTCGTAGGTAAGGATACTCTCCTCGAAGAGGGAAGAGATTTGTACGAAGTAGCTGACCTGGGATTCGGCAAGTGCCGTATGTGTGTCGCAGGTCCTGTCGACCTTAAGGATGGAAAGCTCGACCTGATTCCGAACAAGAGGATCGCGACGAAGTATCCGAATATCACGAGAGCTTATTTCGAGGGGGTTAAGAAGGAGAGCGTCGAGATCATCAAGCTCAACGGTTCCATCGAATTGGCTCCCCTTATCGGCCTGGCCGACTGTATCGTGGATATAGTCGAGTCGGGAAGAACACTTAAGGAGAACGGTCTTGACGTAATCGAGACTGTAGCAGACATCTCAGCGAGAGTGGTGGTCAACCGCGTATCGATGAAGATGAAGTCATCGGAGATCAAGCCGATGGTAGAGAAGATCAAGGAACAGGTGGCACTGTTATGAAATGTAAGTTTGTAAACGGAACTATAGATAATCTGAAAGAAGTCTGCGATAAGCTCGGCGCGAGAGGCAAGATGGATTTAGGTCCCGTCATCACGACTGTTCAGGGCGTTATCGATGACATAAGAGCAAGAGGCGACGAGGCTGTGCTCGAATATACGAAGAAATTCGATAAGGCTGAGCTCACACCCGGAACCATGAAGGTTACGGCTGATGAGATTAAGAGCGCCTACGCTTCACTCGAGAAGGAAGATCCCGAGCTTCTGCGCATCATGAAGACTGCCGCGGAGAATATCAGGGTGTTCCATGAGAAGCAGAAGGAAGAGGGCTTCATGATGGATACGGCCAAGGGCTCCAAGATCGGTGTCCGCGTAAGGCCCATCACAGTCGCGGGCGTTTATGTCCCGGGCGGTACGGCACCTCTGCCTTCCACGGTCCTGATGGACGTCATTCCCGCTTCGGTGGCAGGCGTTCCCCGTATCGTATTCTGCACGCCTCCCAGAGCTGACGGAACTATCGCTCCCGTTATTCTCGCCGCGGCTGACATCGCAGGTGCCACCGAGATCTATAAGGTCGGAGGCTCACAGGCAATCGCGGCAATGGCATACGGAACGGAGACTATCCCGAGAGTTGATAAGATCTGCGGTCCCGGTAATATCTTCGTTAACACGGCAAAGAGACTCGTGTACGGACAGGTGGATATCGATATGTTCGCAGGACCTTCCGAGGTCATCATCATCGCTGATGAGTCGTCTAACCCCGAGTTCGTGGCAGCAGACATGCTCGCTCAGGCTGAGCACGACAAGCTTGCTTCAGCTATCGTTCTCGCAGTGGGAGAGGGTCTCGCGCGTAAGATCTGGGAAGCTGCCGACAGAAGATCGGATGCGGCAACCCGTCAGGCCCAGCTTGAGGGTTCTATGGCGAATTACAGTTCCGTCATAAGTGTTGATGATCTCGATACGGCGATCGCTTTCTCCGAGGAGCTTGCTCCCGAGCACCTCGAGCTTTGTGTAGCAGATCCCGAAGCAGCTCTTAACAAGATCAATAATGCAGGTGCCGTATTCATGGGCAACTTCTCACCGGAGCCTCTCGGAGATTATTTCGCAGGTCCGAACCATACGCTTCCTACGAGCGGTACGGCAAGATTCTTCTCACCTCTTAACACGGGAGACTTCTACAAGAAGATGAGTGTTATTAACTATAATGAAGAATCATTAAGAGATGTATATAAGGATGTAGCAAAATTCGCGCGAAGCGAGGGACTCGACTGTCACGCCGCTTCGATCGAATCAAGATTCGAGGATTAAATGAGTAAGTATTGGAACAAGAAGATAAACGAAGCTGAGCCTTATGTCGCAGGTGAGCAGCCGAAGAAGGGACAGAAGGTCATCAAGCTTAACACGAATGAGAATCCGTACCCGCCTTCACCGAGGGCGAGAGCGGTTCTTCGAAGCTTCGATGTAGCCGACTTAAGACTGTATCCGGACACTAACGGCACCGAGTTCATCGATGCCGTCGCACGGGTCGAAGGAGTGAAGTCCTCACAGGTATTCGCGGGCAACGGTTCTGACGAGGTGCTGGCGCTGTGCTTCCAGACTTTTTTCGAGCAGGAGGAGAACACGGAGCTTCCAGTGCTTACCCCTGAGTTCAGCTACAGCTTCTACCCCGTTTTCGAGAAGTTCTACGGAATAAGATCGAAGAAGATCCCTCTAAGGGAGGACATGGCAGTATCGGCTGACGACTATATCGGAGTTCCTAACTGCGGTATCGTTATCGCCAATCCCAATGCGCCTACATCGCGCTCCATTTCCGTAGAAGAGATCAGAAAGATCTGTCAGGGCAATCCCGATTCGGTAGTGCTCATCGACGAGGCCTATGCCGAGTTCGCGGATCCTTATGAGACCGCGGTGAGCCTGCTTCCCGAGTGCCCGAACCTCGCTGTCGTAAGAACGACATCGAAGTCCTACAGCCTTGCCGGATTAAGAGTAGGTTATGCCATCGCATCCGAGGAGCTTATCGAAGGCCTGAAGCGCGCGAGGGATTCATTCAATTCTTATCCCACTGACAGACTCGCACAGAAGATCGCGGCAGCTTCAGTATCCGATGTGAAGTATCACGAAGAATGCATAAAGAAGATAATCGAGACTAGAAAGTATACTCAGGATGAACTCAGAAAGCTCGGATTCACGATGCCGGATTCATCCGCGAACTTCATCTTCGCGAAGCCGCCCGAGGGAATTGACGCAGAATCGTTATACATAAACCTTCGCGGGAAGGGTATACTTGTAAGGTATTTTAAAACGCCGGGAATAAATGACAGGCTCCGTATCACGATCGGAACGAGAGAGGAGATGGAGCAGTTTATTGCCGCAGTGGGTGAGGAGGTCAACGATGCCAAGAACCGCTGAGATTGCCAGAAAGACAAAAGAGACTGATATAACCGTTATCATCGACATAGACGGTAAGGGTGAGAGCGAGATCTCGACAGGAATCGGATTCTTCGATCACATGCTCACGGCTTTGTCAAAGCACTCCGGTATCGACATGAAGATCACCTGCAAGGGAGATCTCGAGGTTGATGCACATCACTCTGTGGAGGATACGGGCATCGTTCTGGGTCAGGCTCTTAAGGAAGCTCTGGGCGATAAAGTCGGCATCAGACGCTACGGCGACGCCAAGATCCCGATGGACGAAGCGCTCGGCGAAGCGGTTATCGATATCTCCGGCAGACCTTTTATAGTCTTTGACTGTGAGTTCAAGGGTGACATGATGGGTACGATGGATACGCAGCTTGTAGAGGAATTTATGAGATCTTTCGCGTATAATGCTGGAATCACGCTGCACATCAGCGCCCCTTACGGTACTAACGACCACCACAAGGCGGAGGCCATGTTCAAGGCTCTTGCAAGAGCTTTAAGACAGGCGGCGGAGATCGATCCGAGATTCGAAGGACAGATCGTCTCCACCAAAGGAAGCTTATAATTTATTCGGAGGAATATAAACATGCTTATTAAGGATACTGATTTTATCGAGCAGCCGGTGCTTGCCAAGGGTAAGGTAAGAAACATCTACGATCTTGGCGACAGCCTTCTGCTTATCGTTACAGACAGAATATCTGCATTCGACGTCGTATTCGACGAACTGATCCCTGACAAGGGTAAGGTGCTCTCGTCGATCTCCGCTTTCTGGTTCGACTTCACCAAGGATATCATTCCGAACCATGTCATCACGACAGATGTATCGAAGTATCCTATGGGCTTCGATAAGTATAAGGAAGAGCTCGAGGGAAGATCCATGCTCGTTAAGAAGGCTAAGATGCTTCCTGCAGAGTGTATCGTAAGAGGTTACCTCGAGGGCTCCGCTTTGAAGGAGTACAAGGCTAAGGGTACTGTCGGCGGCATCAAGATGCCCGAGGGCCTGGTACAGGGCGATAAGCTCCCCGAGCCTTTGTTCACACCTTCCACAAAGGAAGAGAGCGGCCACGATATCAACATCACATACGAGCAGCTCGTTGACCTGATCGGTGAAGAGGATGCCAAGGGACTTCGCGATGCTTCCATCGCTCTTTATAACAAGGTATCCGAGTTCGCTCTCACGAAGGGCCTCATCCTCGCCGACACCAAGTTCGAGTTCGGTAAGATCGACGGCGTGCTTACGGTATGCGATGAGATGTTCACACCTGACTCATCCAGATTCTGGGATGCTGCTGACTACGAGCCCGGACACGCTCAGAAGAGCTTCGACAAGCAGTTCTTAAGAGAGTGGCTCGAGACACTTGACTGGGATAAGACATATCCCGCACCGACACTCCCCGAGGAGATCATCAACAAGACTGCCGAGAAGTACCGCGAGTGCTACAGCAGACTTACAGGCAAGGAAATCTGAGCATAAGTGATAGCCATAGTTGACTATAAGATGGGCAATCTCGCCTCAGTGCGCAAAGCCCTCGAATACATGCACAGGGAGTGCGTTATAACAAGTGACCCTTCCGTCATCGCGGGTGCTGACGCCCTTATCCTTCCGGGAGTAGGTGCGTATGCCCCTGCCATGCAGGCTCTTAAGGAGAAAGGTCTTGATACCGCGGTGAAGGACTTCGCCTCTTCGGGCAAGCCTGTTCTCGGTATATGCCTCGGAATGCAGCTTCTGCTTTCCGAATCCGAAGAGGGTGCGGTCGACGGCAATATCAAAGGCCTCGGTCTGATTCCCGGAACAGTAAAGAAGTTTCCTGCTGACAAGACTGTGGATCAGGGACTTAAGGTTCCCCAGATGGGCTGGAATAAGCTCACGGATGTGAAGGGAAGTCTTCTGCGTGACGGCGACTATGTTTATTTCGTGCACTCGTTTTACTGCGATCCCGAAGAGAAGGAAGATGCGGCGGCTTACACCGAGTACGGTATAAAGTACGCGTGTGCCCTTGAGCACGGCAATATCTTTGCCACACAGTTCCATCCCGAGAAAAGCGGTGAAGCGGGACTTCAGATACTCGAAAGATTCGCAAGGAGGATAAAGAAGTGATAATACTCCCTGCAGTAGACCTCTTAGGAGGCAAGTGCGTAAGACTTCTTAAAGGTGACTACAACAAGGTCACTGTATATAACGATGATCCGCTCGAACAGGCCTGGCAGTTCAAGGAAGCCGGTGCAGAATGGATCCATGTGGTCGATCTTGATGCTGCGAAGTCAGGCGTTCCGACTAACCATGAGATCATCCGCGCCATCGCCGAGAAGACCGGCCTTAAGGTCGATACCGGCGGAGGCATCCGTAATATGGATACGTTAAGAAGATGGATCGAGGATTACGGAGTATCAAGATGCGTTCTCGGAACAGCTGCCGTCAAGGACCGCGCTTTCACAGAGAAGGCCATCGAGATGTTTGAAGAAAAAATAGCGATCGGTATCGATGCCAAGGACGGTGAAGTTGCAGTTGACGGATGGACCGCAGGTTCCGGTATCGATGCAGTCGAGTTCGGACAGATCATGAAGTCCATAGGAGCGAAGACGGTTGTCTTTACCGACATTGCCCGCGACGGTATGCTCACGGGCCCCGCTGTCGAATCCACGAAGCTCATGGTGGAGAAGACCGGCCTCGATGTAATCGCATCGGGCGGAATCGGATCTGACGAAGATATTATGAATATTAAGACCTCCGGCTGCGCAGGCGTTATCGTCGGTAAGGCCATCTACGAAGGAAAGGTAGACCTGAAGGCATGCTTACAAAGCGTATAATCCCCTGTCTTGATGTTAAAGACGGCAGAGTAGTAAAGGGCGTTAACTTCGTATCCTTAAGGGATGCGGGGGACCCGGTCGAGTGCGCGAAAGAGTATAACCTCTCCGGCGCAGACGAGCTCGTCTTCCTCGACATCACAGCGACCCTCGAGGCGCGCGATACGGTCATCGACATGGTCGAGAGAGTCGCGAACGAAGTCTTCATACCTTTCACGGTGGGCGGAGGCATACGCACGGTGGAAGATATCCGCGCCATCCTTAACGCAGGCGCCGACAAGGTTTCTCTTAACTCGGCTGCAGTCAAGGATCCTTCATTCGTTAAGAAGGCTTCCGAGATGTTCGGAGCACAGTGTATTGTAGTTGCCATTGATGTTAAAAGGCGTGATGACAAAGAGAAGTTCCCTTCAGGCTGGGAAGTCGTCATTGCAGGCGGCACGAAGCCCACGGGTATAGACGCTTTGTGGTGGGCGAAGGAAGTCGTTTCCTTAGGTGCGGGCGAGATCCTTCTTACATCCATGGACAAGGACGGAACCAAGTCCGGCTTCGACAACGAGATCACAGCCATGATATCCGATGCTGTACCGGTTCCCGTTATCGCTTCGGGCGGTGCGGGCTGCATGGAGGATTTCTATGACGGTATCGTGGA
>CAMNNN010000066.1 GCA_946545505.1 uncultured Clostridia bacterium | reverse complement strand
CAATGCCAACAAGTACGCTACACTTGAGACAGGCGCTGTTGTTAAGGTTCCTCTGTTCGTTAACCAGGGTGAGACGATCAGAGTTGATACAAGAACAGGTGAGTACCTCGAGCGTGCATAATTGCCGTAATTGATTTAACGGTTTATGAGCGTTAACTCTAACATTGAATCCATAAAAGGCGATCGATCGATGACGCAGGGCTTCGTGGCACAGTATGCCGCTGAAGCCGCGCTTCAGATCGACGGTGTATGTGAACTCAAGCCCTCCTTTGCAGTTGCACTTAAGGAGAAGTCCGGAGTAGTACACGAAGGTAAGGGCGTAAGAGTTGTTTTCGGTGATGCCGGTAAAGAGAATGTATCGATCACGGTTTATCCGGTAATCTACTACGGAATGGTTATTCCTGAAGTAGCATGGTCGATTCAGGAGAAGGTGAAGAAGGACGTAGAACTGTATACCGGACTTGATGTCGAATCAGTTGATGTATATGTGTGCGGCGTCAAAGAAAGAAAGGAAATTCAGGGGAGTCAAGAATAATCATGAATGGCTTAATGCGTTTCTTACTGTTTGTATATTCGGTCTTTCTTGCTCTGTTATCAATTATTCTGCTTTTCGCAGTTATTGATGACGGTATCTTCGCTGATCTTCTTTCACCTCTGTCCTCCATCGTTACCAATCCGGTCACAAGATATGTATACGTTATCGTACTGATAGTAGTTCTTATCTCATGCATCCTCGGAATATTCGGTGTTATATCTATCGGCAGAGCTTACAGAACCAAGCTTCGTAAGACGGATATCGGTTCTGTAGATATCGGAGCTGATGCTCTCGAATCCATAGCCAAGAACTCCGCTATGTCCGCTCAGGCCGGAATCAAGACCGTTAAGGCAAGAGTTACATCTGCCAAGAACGGTTCAATAAACGTTGGAATCAATGCAGTTCTTTATTCCAATGTTGAGATACCTTCTTCGATGTCAAAGGTCCAGGAAAGGGTCAAGAAGGATATCGAGCGCTATACAGGTATCATCGTTGAAGAAGTTAAAGTAAGGGTTACACGTGTAGAGCCTACTGCGGCCAGAGTAGAAGGAAGATAATTCATGGAACGTTTGCTTTCCAGGATCTTCGAGAAACTTCAGAATGCCAAGGCAGGCGCACTGTTCTCTTTTATATTCTTCGTTATAGCTGTCCTCATTTGCATATTCGGCATTCTGAAGACCTTGTTTATTGCACTCTTCACATTAGCCGGATTCATCGTAGGAGCATTCCTGTTTGGTGATGAGAGCAGATTTAAAAAGTTCCTTGACAGGATATTACCTCCCGGGAGAGTAAGATGAGCAGAATAGAAACTCGTGAAGCAGTTGTTTTTTTCATTTATCAGTTTGACTTCAGATCTGAGACCATTGATGAACAGATATCTATTTATGTTAATTCAAACGAAGAACTGAAGGACGATATCGACTATTTCACAAGTTCTGTAAAGGGCATTGTAGCTAACAGAGATTCTCTTGATGAGAGCATCTCCAAGTATCTTAAGAACTGGACACTCGACAGAATTCCCAAGCTTGATAAGGCGATACTTGAGACTGCTATATATGAGATCTCCTACAATGATGAGATCCCTACCGGTGTTGCAATCAACGAAGCCGTTAAGCTCGCCAAGAAGTACGGCACTGATGATTCTTATTCGTATATTAACGGAGTGCTTTCAAGTTACGAGAAGAGCCTTTAAGGACATATCATGTATTCTTTCGGTTCTGTATCCGCACTTAATAATTATGCCAAAGTTGTTCTTTCTAATGATGAACGGCTTAACAGCATGGAAGTAACCGGGGAGTTATCCGGATTTAAAGTATATTCGAGCGGTCACGCTTATTTTACATTAAAAGACAGTAATTCCGAGATCGCGTGCGTTATGTACGCATCTTATTTTTCAAGAGTAACGTTCGCACCTATAGACGGTGATAAAGTCGTTCTAACCGGTGCATGTACCATATATGAATCCAGAGGCAAGTTCCAGATTCTTTGCAACACTATGAAGCTAGCAGGTGCGGGAGATCTTAAGGCTCAGCTTACGGCACTGTTCAATAAGCTTAAGGAGGAGGGCCTGTTTGCTGCTGAGCATAAGAAAGCGCTCCCCGTTAAACCCTCAAGGATCGGCATCATAAGTTCTTCTTCAGGAGCCGTTATCCACGATATGCTCGTGAAGCTTAATGAGAGAAACCCTTATTTCGATGCAGTGCTTTATCCTGCTGCCGTGCAGGGGGAGAACTGCCCGGGTGAAGTGATTAGCGGTATCAACTATTTTCAGGACAGAAACAATGTCGATGTAATCGTTATCGCAAGAGGCGGCGGGTCCATTGAAGACCTGTGGGGCTTTAATAATGAGGAACTTGCCCGGGTAGTCTATGATTGTCGTATTCCTGTCATTTCCGCAATAGGTCACGAGACGGATTACACTATTCTCGATTATGTCGCAGACAAGAGATCTCCGACGCCTACGGCTGCAGCTGAAGATGTTATTAAGACTTATGAGGAACTGTCGAATACCAATAAGACAATCCGTGAGAAGCTTGTCCTCATAATGAAGAAGAATCTGTCTCAGAAGCGAGCAGAACTTGATGCATTAAGATCAAACAAGGCTTTGTTCACGCCTGAGTTCGTCGCTGCCATAAAGAGAAATGAACTTAAAAATCTTATCGATTCACTTACTCGTAATGAGAAGAGTCTCATCGATGGGTACAAGCGCGATCTTAATTCATACATAGACAGATTAGGACTTCTCGGGCCGCATAACGTTCTTAAGAGAGGTTATTCTTATGTAACTTTAAACGACGGTTCACCGGTCGTCTCGGTAAACTCGGTCAGGAAAGATACCGAGGTTAATATCGTTTTTAATGACGGTAACGCCAACGCAGTAATTACTGAAGTATTCGGGGAGGATAAATAATGGCTGACAAATTCATCTACGAAGATGCCGTAAAAGAATTACAGGATATTGTTAATAAGCTCGGTTCGGGCAATGTATCATTAGATGAATCGCTTAAGCTTTACACACGTGGCATCGAACTGTCCAAGCTTTGTGATGAGAAGCTTAAGGAGATCGAGCAGAAGTTTTCTGTAGTTGATCCCTCCACAGGGGAAGAAAAGGAAGCTGAAGTAAAATGATTGACGCCAATGCATGGGTAACACCCCGTCTCGAAAAGATATTCTCTGCCTTCGACAGTGAAGACCCTGTAGTGAAGGCTGCGTCTTACAGCCTTTTCGCAGGAGGCAAGAGAATGAGACCCGCTCTTATGTATGCGGGGACCGTAGCTCTCAAGGACTACGGTGTATGTACTGATGATGTGCTTTCTTATGCTTCTTGTCTTGAGATGATACACACATATTCTCTTATCCATGATGACCTGCCGTGCATGGATGATGATGATTTAAGAAGAGGAAGACCTACCTGTCATAAAGTATACGGTGAGGGAATAGCCGTACTTGCAGGTGATATGCTTCTTAATACAGCGCACGAAGAACTTATCAGGCTTGCAATGCTTTCCGGCAAGGCTGCAAAAGCTTCATATAACATATCCCATCTTGCAGGTATAGCGGGTATGATAGGCGGTCAGAGCATCGATCTTGAGTCCGAAGGTAAGAAGATATCATTGGAAAGGCTTCATGAACTTCAGAATAAGAAGACGGGAGCCCTTATAGAAGCTGCTGTTACGACGCCTTATTATCTTTCTGATGCAGGAGAGGATGTTCTCGCAGCGATGAAGGATTATGCTTTACATCTCGGACTTGCATTCCAGATCAAGGATGACATACTTGATGTTGAAGCTGACGAGGAGAAACTCGGCAAGAGTACAGGCAAGGATGAAAGAGACGATAAGTCTACTTTCGTAACGCTTCTGGGCCTCGAAGGGGCTAAGGCTAAGCTCGAAGAGGAAGAAAATGCCTGTTATGAAGCTCTTGATTATCTATCATCGAAGAATATGGATATAATTCTATTAAAAGAGCTTACTGACTTTAATCTTAAAAGGGACTATTAATAATTGGACTATAAACTGTTAGGGACTGATCTTACGCCTTCTTATCTCGCGTCTTTAAGTAAGAGAGACCGCGAACTTTTATGTGCTGAATTAAGAGATAAGATACTTACTACCGTATCACATAACGGCGGACATCTGGCAAGTAATCTCGGTGCCGTGGAGCTTACGGTATCTTTGCTGTCGGTGTTCGATTATACGAAGGACAAGATAGTATTTGACGTAGGACATCAGTCTTATTCATATAAGCTTCTCACGGGAAGATTCGATAAGTTCGATACATTAAGGCAGCAGGACGGCATATCGGGTTTCCCGAGAAGGCAGGAGAGTCCTTATGATGCCTTTGATACCGGTCACTCAAGCACTTCTATATCGGCTGCTCTCGGTATGGCAAGAGCCAGAGATCTTCAGGGCAAGGATGAGTATGTGGTTGCCGTGATCGGCGACGGTGCCATGACGGGCGGGCTTGCTTACGAAGCTCTTAATGATCTCGGGCATTCCAAGAATACCAAGATGCTCGTTATCCTTAATGATAATGAGATGAGTATCGATAAGAATGTCGGCGGTATGAGTAAGTACTTAAAGCAGCTTCGTATCTCTTCAGGATATCTGTCTGCCAAGAAGAATACTGAAAGCTTCCTTAATAAGATCCCGCTTCTCGGTAAGGGCATCATCGCTATTATCATGGGTATCAAGCGCCTTATCAGATTCTTCGTTTACGGCAAGAATACATCTATGTTCGAGGATCTTGGACTTCGTTATTACGGTCCTATCGACGGTCATGACACTGAAGGCCTCATCAAGGCTTTCAATGCCGTTAAAGATCTTAATGTTCCGGTCCTCATGCATATCGTTACCAAGAAGGGTAAAGGATATGAATTTGCAGAAAGGAATCCTTCGGATTATCACGGCGTAAGCCCCTTTGATATCGAGACCGGCGTTAAGCCTTCACCTAAGTTGACTTACACGGGAGCGTTCTCCGGAGCATTGCTTGAGGCGGCAGCTCGAAATAAGTCTGTTGTCGGCATCTGCGCTGCCATGGCAGTCGGCACTGGAATGGAAGCTTTCTCTTATAAGTATCCGTCAAGGTTTTTCGACTGCGGTATCGCCGAGGAACACTGCGTAACAATGGCCGGCGGAATGGCGGCTTCAGGCATGACTCCTGTAGTCGCGATCTATTCGTCATTCCTGCAAAGAGCTTATGACCAGATACTGCATGATGTCTGTTATATGAATAACCATGTTGTATTCGCTGTGGACAGAGCAGGATTCGTAGGTAATGACGGCCATACTCATAACGGAATTCATGATATTTCCTATCTGAATTCGATGCCCGGTATGACTATTCTGTCCCCCCGTGACTATACTGACCTTAAGATCTGTATGGATCAGGCCATAAATAAGATAGACGGACCTGTTGCAGTAAGATACCCCAGAGGCTCATCACCATATGAGGAGGATGGACCGCTTTACAGGGATCCTGATGAAATGTATAAGCCTCATGTCGTATCCGATGACGGTGACGATTATGTAATTATCACTACCGGTCTGTTCGGCAAAGTATGTGACAAAGCCGCTTCGATTCTTAAAGAAAACGGGTTTAACGGCAAAGTAATTTGTCTTACGGTATTAAAACCTTTGAACACTTCAGATATAATTGATGTTATCGGTAAGTCGAGATATGTGTTTACCGGCGAAGAGGGAATTCTCTGCGGCGGATTCGGCGAGAATCTCAAGCTTGAACTCACCAGAGCCGGATACACTGGCAGAGTTGATAACTTTGCAATTGAAGATCAGATGATCAGGGCCGGAACAGTTCAGCAGCAGCTTGAACGTGCCGGACTCGACGCTGAAAGCATGGCTTCAAAGATTAAAGCCATTATAACGGAGGCATAAAGTGAGATTCGGTATTCATTCGAATGATACCCGGGATATCGGGTATAAAACAGCTGTTGACTTTGCCAAAATGATCATCGAACGTGACTGTGTGCCTGTCTTCGAGAAAGGGCTCGAGAATACTGTTCTTGCATCTGTCGACGGAGTCGAGTTCTCCGGATTCGATGATGTTGATGTAATCGTATCAATCGGCGGTGACGGTACTTTTCTCTCTGTTATTTCCGAATACAGACATCTTTATAAACCGTTTGTCGGAATCAATAAGGGAAGTATCGGATTTTTGACTGAGATCTCAGAATACAATATCGAGACTGCTTTGGACCGCATTGTAAAAGGCGATTATAAGTTAATGGACAGAATTCAGCTTAAGGCTGAGCTTTATGACAGATACGGCAAGCTGAAGAATGAAGATGTATGTCTTAATGATGTCTCGGTTTTAAGAGGAGCGCAGCCTCATATTACAAAGCTCACTCTGTTTATCAATGATGAACGTGTTGAGAAGTTCTACGGAGACGGTATTGTTGTTGCTGCTCCTACGGGTTCCACAGCATATACACTTGCTGCCGGAGGACCACTTGTAATGCCTAATCTTGACGTTATCCTTATTACTCCGCTGTGTCCTCATTCTTTGCAGAATATGAGTTATGTTATACCTTCCGACAGTGTTGTCGAGATTCAGCTTGGTTCGTTCGAGAGCGTTCCGCTTATCTGTCCCGACGGAAGGTCATTCGTTAATATCGAACAGGGAGATGTTCTCAAGATCAGGAAATTTGACCATCCAGTACATACGATTAATCTTGGTCTTACGGGATTCTTCCAGAATGTTAAGCGTAAGATAGTAGCCAGAGGTAGTTTTTATGAAGATGGCAAAGAATGAGAGGCAGGAGCTGATATTAAGACTCATCCGTGAGAATGACATCTCGACTCAGGAGGAGCTTACCAACCTTATAAGGAAGCAGGGTATGGAAGTGACTCAGGCAACGTGCTCCCGCGATATTAAGGAACTTGGTATTATCAAGGTCATTCTCCCTAATAACCAGAGCAAGTATGCCGTTCTTGATAAGACCGGCGATGTCGCTCCCGGAAGGCTTCTTAATGTATTCTCGAATTCACTTCTGTCATGCAAGAATGCCATGAATCTTGTTGTTATAAGCACACTCCCGGGAATGGCACAGGCTGCTGGTTCCGCGCTTGATTCAATGCATCTTCAGTATGTCGTAGGAACTATAGCAGGTGACGATACCGTATTTGTTGCTACTGAAAGCGTTGAAGATGCCAAGGCTTTATGCGCCACTATAATTGACATGACCGGATCGGATCATGCTGACAAGACTTGAGATAAAGAATCTTGCGGTTATAGAACACGCGGTTTTCTGCCCGACTGAAGGACTTAATGTTATCTCGGGTGAAACAGGTGCAGGTAAATCACTCCTTATTGATGCGATAGAACTCATATTCGGCCAGAAAGCTACCAGAGATCTTATAAGGAACGACTGCGACAGCGCTTATGTTGAAGCGGTATTCG
>CAMNNN010000065.1 GCA_946545505.1 uncultured Clostridia bacterium | reverse complement strand
AAGTGATGAGTTAACGGACTAATTAACGATTTAAGAACTATTTAAGAGTTCCTTAAAGGCACTTAAGGGTTGACACTTTATCATGAGAGGCATAAAGGAGGCTATGGACCATGAAAAATAGCATTGAAACTAAGAAGCTGTGCAAGACCTTTTCGAACGGAGGAGTACAGCAGCACGTATTAAAGAATCTGGACCTTCAGATCAAGGAAGGTGACTTTACCGTCATCATGGGACCTTCCGGCGCCGGAAAGTCAACTCTCCTGTATGCATTATCCGGTATGGATAAGCCGACGCTCGGGCAGGTCGTGTTCAGCGGCAAGGATATCACGAAAATGAGTTCCGATAAGCTCGCGGTCTTCAGAAGAACACACTGCGGCTTCGTGTTCCAGCAGACATACCTCGTAGATTCCATGAGTGTGATGGACAACGTGCTTTCGGCGGGACTTCTCATAAGCAAGAACAAGGCTGAAGTTACGAAGAAGGCGGAGCAGATATTAAAGTCAGTGGACATAAGTGAAGACAAGTGGGACAAGTTCCCTACACAGATCTCAGGCGGTGAGGCTCAGAGAGTCGGAATCGCGAGGGCTCTTATCAATAAGCCCGAGCTGGTGTTCGCAGATGAGCCCACAGGTGCCCTCAACTCGAAGACGGGAAAAGATGTATTAGATGCGCTTACTAAGTTCAACAGAGACGGTCAGTCTATCGTAATGGTTACACACGATATCACAAGCGCGAGAAGAGGTAACCGAATCCTTTATGTAAGAGACGGTGAGATAGCAGGCGAACTCGATCTCGGTGCATATGTATCCGGAGATAAGGAACGCCATCAGAAGCTTCGCGATTTCCTCGGAGGAATGGGGTGGTAATATGAACAAGACTATTATTCTTGCCAAGTCGCATTTCAGAAAGAATAAAGGTACAACGATAGGACTTCTGTGCCTGATGCTTATCGCGGCAATGCTGCTGTCGGCATCACTGCTCCTGATCTTTGATGCTTATCCGCTGGCAACAAGGGAGTCCCAAAGACTTGATTCCGGTTCCGGGCGAGTAAAGATCTACAACAACCTTACGGATATTGATGAAGAGTTTATAGATGAACTTCTTGCAGAAGACTGCGTAAGATACGATGTCCAGGACTGCCTTTGCTACAATGCCATTCCGGTTCCTTTTGGAAACGGCAAGGCCACAGTCTCTCTTATTGTGGATGACGGAAGTGCATTTGAGAAGGAGATGGGAAAGACAGAAGTTGTTACCGAGGATACAGGTATTACTTCAGACTATATCTATCTTCCGTATCAGTTCTATACCAGCGGCGGTTATGAGATTGGTGACACATATTCGCTCGACCTTCTGGACCGCACATATGATTTCACGGTAAGAGGTTTTACAACCACACCTTACTACGGCTGCAATAATGTAGGCAGCTTTGAAGTGATCGTTGATGACGATACTTATGCAGAGCTTACTGACGTAGACGGCGCTGATTATTCCTGTCTGTGCGTGGTATATGAGCTTAAGGACGGAGTTAAGAATTCCAAGTTCGAGATCGGTATCAACGATAAGGTAATTGCCCGCAATTCACGCGCGATAGTCTCCCCCATGTCTATCGAGTTTACCAATGAGCAGAGGACGTTCATGTCGAAGATTATCGCGGTATCGTTCATTGTGGTTACACTCGTTATCTTCCTTGTAGTATTCCTGATGCTTACTAACTGCATCACAAATTACATCAAGGAGAACATGAAGACATTAGGTGCTCTTAAGGCAATCGGGTACACCAGTGGCAATATCAGGTCATCGCTTCTGGTTCTGTTCGGCTCCTGTGCACTTACCGGAGCATTGGTCGGAATAGTATTCTCGTACTTGATCATGCCTTTTATCGCATCATTCGCGATCGCTCAGATGGGTATTCCTTATACGGTATCCTTCAATGCTTTTACCTCAGTAATATCGCTGTCCGCGATCGTTCTGTTCACTTGTACCGTAACTTATGCTGCAGTAATCAAGGTAAAGAGAATCGAGCCTATCGTGGCGCTGCGTGAAGGTACGGAGAGCCATAACTTCAGAAAGAACAGATTTGCTCTTAATAAGACACATGCGGGACTCGACTTCAGTCTTGCCATGAAGACCATGTGGTTTAATATGAAGCAGAATGTCATCACATTCTTCGTAATCGGAATAATTATGTTCCTGTGCACGATCGCACTTCTTATGTACTACAACTTCAACAAGAAGCCTAAGATCGAGATGCTTACATTCGAGATCTGCAGCGGTGTGGTTGCAGTAGATCCGGACACATCAGATGACCTTGAGGCTTATCTGGAATCCAGAGATGACGTATCAAATATCCATCAGATAATCGATACATGGTTTACATATAACGGCGAGGATTCACTTAAGGTCTATATCTGTGATGATACGGCGAAGCTTAAGAATCAGGATATCTGCTATGAAGGAAGACTGCCAGTTTATGATAACGAGGTAGCAATCAGCGGAAGGTTCGCTTCTGTCTACGGATTCGAGATCGGCAATGAGATCCCGATGACATACGGTGAAGAAACGTATACATATCTCATTACGGGACTG
Source organism: uncultured Clostridia bacterium (assembly GCA_946545505.1). Lineage (GTDB taxonomy): Bacteria > Bacillota > Clostridia > Saccharofermentanales > Saccharofermentanaceae > Saccharofermentans. Next base: position 5,046 of record CAMNNN010000065.1, on the reverse strand, counting down.
ATCCAGACAACAAATGAGGCCGGAAGGCAGGCGGTTATGAATTTCGACGGTGCAGCGCATCTAATGGATTTCGAATATATACCGGGTTACTACTGGTTCGACTGTGATGATGCAGAGTCAACGGTTACTGTTATTGAAGACTGCACTGAGAAGTTCGAGGGACATATCGTTTCCACAATGAACTTCAATGAGATCCTTGAAGGTTCGATGACGACATTTAAGGGGCTGGCAGCCATGATGCTCGTGTTCATCTGCATCATATCAGCTGCATTGATCCTTCTGGTGCTGTACCTTCTCATCAAGGCATTCATCTTCGCGAAGCGAAAGGACTATGGAATCTACAAGGCGATCGGTTACACCAGCAACAGCCTGATCCTTCAGACAGCACTTTCCTTCATGCCTTCGATCGTGGTATCGGTTGTGGTGTTCTCGGTGGTTTCCTACTTCATCGCGAACCCTTACATGAACCTCATCATGATGAGCTTCGGCATAGTCAAGTCGAACTTCGTCATCCCGGTTCCCGGTCTTGCTGCAATCGCGCTGGGAGTTATAGTGATCTCGTTCCTTTTCGCTATGTTCGAGGCAAGGAAGATCAAGAATATCGAAGCTTACAATATGCTTCTGGCTGAATAAGGGAAACAGAAAAAGCAAATGAAGAAGGACCGTTTCGGATGAAGCGGTCCTCTTCGTTTTTATTGGAGTGTGAATGACTGTTAATTTATACCTTAGCAGGTTCCTGTGAAGGTGCGGGCGTTGCGGCCGGAGTCTTATAAAGATCGATATCCTTAACGGGCTCCTTGAAGATGAACACGGCTGCAACGATTCCGATTACTGAGAGTACAGCATAGAATGTATAGTAAAAAGCAGAAGGCAGCTCAAGTGAAGAAAGAGCGCTGTAGACGAATGTTCCGAATACGTTGAAGACTATGTGCGCCAGGCATGAGATGCGGATGTTTCCGTACTTATGTCTTAATAAGCCGAGCGACAGTCCGAAGAGTGTTGCATATGTGCTCTGAACGGGATTCATATGAGCGATGCCGAACAGGATTGCCTGAATAAAGACAACTGCGACTGCATTCAGTCCGGATCTTCTCAGATAGCCCTGAGTTACGGCTCTGAACATCAGCTCCTCGGCTATGGGGCCGAACATGCATCCGTAGATCAGAGTTGTCAGGAAGTTTGATCCCAGACCTGCGCTGCTCAATGTTTCATTGTAGCTATCCATTACTTCGGGAGCCAGAGCGGACAGAGCATCAAGCCCGAGATTGATGACAGAGGACGTACCGATGATAAGAAGAACTGCCAGAACAACACTCTTAACATTGAATGCTGTCTTGTTATCAATAACGATCTGATGCTTGAGGAATACTTTCTTGTACCAGATAAAGAATATGACGATCGAGGCTAAGGCATAGCAAATGAAGCCGATCGTCAGAGCATTCTGTGCTTCGGGAGAAGTGAGGAGTTCAGTCGCGTTGGTGAAAGATCCTCCTTCCTGTCTCATCGTAAATATGCCGACTGCAAAAGCCGGTAAAGTTGCAACCGCGTTGAGGGTAAGCATTATAAAAAGCGGAAGGACGGATATAAGAATAAAGATTGGATAGAATCTCTTCTTAGCCGGTTTGTTAGCAGCGGGTGTGGACATAAAATAACCTCCGTAAATCTTTTACGAAGGTCATTATAGGCATCAAAGGTTAATTCTCCAACAAAGATAATATAAAGATATGTTTAAGATTATCCTTCTTTCTCTTCGGGTTTCTTGGAGATTTCTTCATACTTGGCAAGCAGGTAGTCGGTGACCTTCTCGGCACCGTGGCCGATATTGCACCAGGTCTGGCTTCTGGCAAGATCTCTGCCGTCAGAAAGCTCCTTGGCACCGGATCCGTTCAGGCAGTCGTCGACGAGCTTTCCGATGTTGTCGAAATTATCCTTGGTAAGAAGTCTTCCGATCTTGGGAAGGATGGTATAAGTCCAAAGTTCTTTCTCGTCCCAGGAACAGTCGTACTGAGACCAGTCTGAGCTGGGATCCGTGTAGATGATGGGTTTATTGAATACGAGTGAGAAGTCGAATACGACACCCGAGAAGTCTGAGATAAGGATGTCAGCTTCATTCAGTACATCAAAGTTGTCAGGATCTCTGTTCCATCTGATCTTGTCTGATTCGGGGAACTTAGCCATGAGTTCATCCATAAGTTCCTTCTCTGATGTGAAGGACTGGGGATGGGGTCTGATGATGATGCGGTAGCCTGTCTTAATAAGGTTCTCGATGAAAGGAGCACCGTATGCTGTCAGAATACCGTTGTTACCCCAAGAAGGCGCAAGCAGAACAACTGGATCTTTCTTATCGGCCGACTTAGCCTCTGCGCCGTTAAGTCTCTCGAGCATCTTATCCATGTAAGGAATGCCTGCGAGTTTAAGATCTTTGGCAGGGAGGCCGCGGAGCTGCTCGAGTCTGCGGATCTCATCGATCTGGTACTGGCCGGACAGCAGGACTGCATCGTAGAAGTCGAGACCGAACATCTTATATGTAGTGATATCGTTAGCCATATGAGGAAGGTGAACGTAGTACTTTACGCCCTTGGATCTCTTCCACTGGAATACATCGAGACTCGGGGTAGTGGAGAGGACGAGATCTGCCTTGATGAGATTCATCCTGGATATGGCCTTGTTGCCTTCGCCGATGAACTCTGCATGAACGTGCTTATATTCCTTGGATAAAGCGGGATCGTCGGGGCTTGCAGTCAGATACCATATATCCTTGCCTCTGCTCTCGAATTCGTCGCAGACCGGAGCGAAAACATTCCAGTAACGTTTACCTTCCGAGAAGATACAGATAGGAAGACTATCAGAGTTCGTGTTCTTGGCGCGTCCGCCTGAGAATACGAACTTAAGCTTGATCATGAGAGCTCGGATACCGAATACTACTACACCGGTAATACCGATGATTATCGAGAAAAGCATACTTCCCGTACCGGGATCTATGTAAAGTAACTTATCCAACATGTTACTCATTCTACTCCTTCCGAGTTGTTATTATAATACAAATCCCAATTATTGCAGTCCCATATGTTATCACGCACCGTGAGCCAGACAGCATCCGGATCTTCATAGCATATGCCGTTGTTGGTGAGAACATTGGCACGCGCCGACAGGTATATGATCTGCTCGTCTGCATTGTTTCCGAGAACTATGGGGTTTCCGGTGTATGGGTTTACGGGGTTGTCGATGATGCCCGCAAGCGCGAGTGCCGGGGTGTCTGCATTCGTCATGAACTCATATGATGTCGTGAACCCGGTGCTTCCGAAGTCCTTCACCATCAGAACGGGATTAAGACCTTCGGCATCAAACCCGAGATCGTCCATCAGAAGGTCATCGAACTGGTGGAATCCGTAACCGTGATCTGCGACGATGATAATCCTCGTGTTGTCATACAGTTCATTCTCGCGCAGATAGTCGAACCACTGTCCGAGGAGTATGCATGCTGACATGCTGCTCTCGTAATGCGCATAAGCACCGGGTTCGCTCATATCCATTATCAAACCGTCAATAACGAACCTGTCTTCATGCGCCGCATCATAAGCCGTGTTATCGATGCTGACAGAGGGTTCGTATGATGGCTCTTCGAGAAGAGTAGTCTCGTGTGTGGTACCGTTCGCGAACATTACGAAACAGTTCTGCTCACTATGGCTTATCTCGGTAAGATCACACAGTGATTCGAGCACGAGTCTCTCCTGAAGATACGGTTCATAGAGTCCTGTCTGTGTGTGGGCGCCTCCGTCGGAAGAAACACTTCCGTTGCCGCCGTAATAGAAATTCATGTAACCGTAACTGCCTGAAGTGTAGGCGAGAGGCTGCAGAAGATACGGCATCGTTTTCATGAGTCCGTAGCAGAAGAAGTTTCTGTTAAGTCTGGTGTCATATTCGTCTCCGAGATCCATCATAACTTCACTTCGTGCGTTAAGCGCACCCGAAAGGTTGTATGCGCTCACATTCCCGATGTCATTAAATATGCTCATGTCCGGAATCCACTCGTAATCCGCATAAGGCGCATCTCCGACAGTTACGGTCCATCCGTTATCCGAGAAAATCCGCGGCATCATGCGCAGGGCCTCGTTATGCTTATCTACAAGCAGCAGGTCAGTTCTCGCATTCATCTGCGCAGGAGTATAATCATACCCGCCGAAAAGCGCCGGAGATCCGTTGTTGGTGGCGTTGCCGAAAGACACCGTATTCGGGTAGAAAGTAAAACCGTCGAACTGTTCCTCGAGATCGGGACGCTCATTCATGATGTAGGGAATCTGAGCTCCTATCATGCGGTCCATCATGATGACAATCACATTCTGTCCTTCTGTCGTCAGAGGAATGTGTATGTCATCCGCGGTATTGTTGTAAGTAACGTTGTAATCAGAGGACAACATGCCGATCGCGATGCAACGCATGGCAGACATCATCGAGACGGCAACAAGTGATATCAGAAGGACGGGCTTAACAAACTTTCTGAACTTCCATACGAAGAATATAACAACGCCCGCTGAGGCGGTAACGGCAGCGAGGTTGATAAGCACGGAACTGACATCATATGTCATGGGATATTCGTAGATGAGTTTCTTCGTGAGTATGCCGAAGTTCCTGTTGAATGCTACGTAGTTGATAATACCCGTGAAGGCGAGAGCCGGAAAAAGGTATACCAATACAGGAACGGACTTGTCCTTCGTAAGATATGCGAACAGCGGGATCCAGATAAGGAACAGTCCTGCTGCGATAAGTGCACTGCTTACAAGATAGAATACAGGATTGACCGGGTTGGTGCTGAACTGGTTTATGAGCTCTGCCGGGTTTTCCACGATGACGTCTGCGGGGATCATGATACCCGTGAGCACGGCCAGTGTAGCTGAAGAAAGTAATATGATCGGGAACGAATTCTTTTCGCTCCCGGTTGAAGGTTTCCCGGAGGCGGACTTTACGAATAATAAGACAATGTTCTTTATAAGCGAGAAGATATTGTTCAAAGTCCAGTAGAACACGAGACCTGAAGGTGAGTTATAA
>CAMNNN010000064.1 GCA_946545505.1 uncultured Clostridia bacterium | reverse complement strand
CATCATCTTTCTCGGAGCGAGGTTGATGATCATAGCCAAAGTCTTGCCTACAAGCTGCTCGGGCTCATAGTATTTCGCGATTCCGGACAGAACCTGTCTCTCGCCGAAGCCATCGTCTACGATGAACTTAAGGAGCTTATCAGACTTAGGCACGCGCTCACACGAGAGGACCTTAACGGCACGCAGATCAAGTGCAGCGAAATTATCGAAGTTTGTAATCTCCTTCATGGGCTCAGCGGGGAGCTCACGTGCAGGCTTGTTCATGGCATCGAGTTCCTCAATCTCCTTCTCTACATCAATACGGGGGAACAGAACTCTTCCCTTCTTTACCGTAACTGCAGCAGGAAGAAGGTGGCGTGACTTAGCAGCCTCCCAAGTCGTTACAGACTCGTCAGCACCGATCTGCTCATAGATCTCGGGGCAGATATGGGGCATAACGGGGCTGAGAAGAATTGCACAGCGTCTTACCGTATCGAGCAGGTTATAAAGCACGGCAGCAAGCCTGGGCTTCTTCTCCTCATCTTTAGCAAGGATCCATGGTTCGTTCTCGTCGATGTACTTGTTGGCACGTGCGATCACACGGAATACCTTCTCGAGTCCTTCGGAGAATCTTAAGGATGAGAATGTCTCATCTACGATAGAAGGAAGCTCGTCAGTCATGGAGAGCAGATCCTCGTCGGACTCATTGAATTCCTTGTTCTCAGGGAGTGTGCCGCCGAAATACTTCTCTGCCATAGCGACTGTTCTTGATACGAGGTTACCAAGATCATTAGCAAGATCGCTGTTATATCTGTTGAACATCTGCTCGTTGGAATACGGGCAGTCTGAACCGAATACCATCTCTCTTAACAGATGATATCTGAGTGAATCAACGCCGTATCTCTCGCTCAAAACGAACGGATCGATAACATTGCCCTTGGACTTACTCATCTTTCCGCCGTCACCGAATGTGATCCAGCCATGACCGTAGACCTTCTTAGGCAAAGGCTCACCCAGAGCCATGAGGATAGCAGGCCAGATGAGAGAATGGAATCTTACGATCTCCTTAGCCATTACATGCATATCCGCAGGCCAGTACTTATCGTAATCGTTATACTTATCATTCATATAACCCAGAGCAGTGATATAGTTCGATAGAGCATCGATCCATACATAAACGATATGTCCCTCATCGAAATCTACGGGAATACCCCAGGTAAAGCTTGTTCTTGATACACACAGATCCTGAAGTCCGGGCTCGATGAAGTTGTTGATCATCTCATTAACGCGCGACTTAGGATTAAGGAAGTCTCTTTCCTCGTCAAGGAGAAGTTCCTTAAGCTTGGGAGCGAACTGTGAGAGCTTGAAGAAATAAGCCTCCTCGGAAGCATCAGTTACCTCACGGCCGCAGTCAGGGCACTTGCCGTCGACGAGCTGGCTCTCTGTCCAGAAAGACTCACAAGGTGTGCAGTACTTTCCCTTATACTCGCTCTTGTAAATATATCCTGTATCGTAGAGCTTCTTGAAGATCTTCTGTACTGATTCGATATGGTAATCATCAGTTGTTCTGATGAATCTGTCGTAAGTGATTCCGAGAGTAGACCAGAGCTTCTTGAAGTTGGCAACTATCTCGTCAACATAAGCCTTAGGTGTTGTTCCGAGTTCCTGGGCCTTCTTCTCTATCTTCTGTCCATGCTCGTCAGTTCCCGTAAGGAACATTACATCGTAGCCCTGCATTCGCTTCATTCTGGCAACTGTATCGCACGCGATCGTGGAATAGCAATGTCCGATATGCGGATTGCCTGAAGGATAATAAATAGGCGTAGTAATGTAAAACGGTGTTTTCTCTGACATAGAGCAATAACCCCTCCTATAGAAAATTAACTTATCTATTGTACATCAGATGAAGTATTTATTCCAGAAAGCGAATACCGACATAGGTTTGCCGAAGTAATAGCCCTGAATGAGATCGGCATCCATGTCTCTAATCATGTTATATTGCTCTTCAGTCTCGACGCCTTCCACTACAACTCCCTTACCTATGGAGTGGGCAAGCATCGTCATGGCGGAGATAAAAGTATTATCGAACTTATTCGACAGCATATCGTCTACGAACGTCTTATCTATCTTGATCTCGTCGACAGGAAGTTCCTTAAGATAATTGAACGAAGAATAACCCGAACCGAAGTCATCGAGTGCCGTCTTGATATCATGCTCATGGAGAAGTTCGATATTACGTCTGCACAATGCCATGTTCTGCATCAATGAAGTCTCGGTAAGCTCTATGATGATATTCTTCGGCGACAGATGATGCTTATTAAGAAGGCTCAGTAGTCTCTCGGTGTAATCCTCGGCGATGAGGTCATCCGCCGTCGCATTGACATGAATGAAGAAATCCTCTGAAGCGCCCTTAGCGATCCACTCGGCACACTGCCTGACGGACTCTTCGAGTATCCACTTGCCTACGGCTTCCATCTGGTTCGCCGCCTCCAAAGCCGCTACGACCTTCTCGGGATTCTCAGGATTGCCGTCAGGCTTTATCCAGCGAAGCAGCGCCTCCGCGCCCTTAAGTTTCTTGGTCTTGGCATCCGTGAGCGGCTGATAATACAGAAGGAAATTCTCGAATCCATTCAGAATATTCTCGGAGATAGTGGTCTGAAAATCGAGCTTCTCACGAAGTTCATTTCTGTCCGCGGGAGAGAATACCGCATATCTTAAGTTCTTGTCTTCCTTAACCTTATGGAGCGTGATCTCGGCCTGACTGAGAAGCTCATCGGCATTTCTTCCCTCGGGATAGAATGCAGCCGATGCGATAAGGTGAATAAAAAACTTACTGCCGTCGATGGTAAAAGGCTCCTCCGACCGTGCGATCGCGTCCTTCATATACTTGCCTGCCTTGATCTGTGAGGAATCAGGCCACAGCACGGCGAAATTATCAGTTCCTATGTGGTAGAGCTTGGCTCTGTCCGGGAGGTCGCGGTTAAGCAGGTCAGCGAGATTACGCAGGATCTTGTCACCCGCATCCTTGCCGTATCTGTCCGTAAATTCATGGAAGTCGTTGATATCAAACATTATTACGGCTGCGCAGCTGACACTGCCGTCGCGGATAACGGTATCCACGTCTCTCGACAGTCTCTGTGCAGTAGGAAGTCCCGTAACCTGATGAGAAGAACCCGCCTTCTCGAATGTCTCCTTGACCTCATTCATCGCAGACAGATCAAGAATACTTCCCGTAACCCATCTGGTAAGTGTGTTTCTGTTCTCGAACGATTTACCTCTGATAGCTACCCAGGAAGCTTTATCCTCCTGATTTCTGATACGAACTTCGATAGCGAATCTGGTTCCGATTTCCTGAATAGATCTGTTAAGGATATTCCTTAATCTTTGTCTGTCAGTCTGTACGACATAAGGAACGAGTGTCTCGACGAAGTCCCCTGCCACCATCAAAGGGAAATCCGGAAACACCTTCTGGATCTTCTTCGATATAGTTGTAACGTTCCTGTTCAAATCAGTATTAAAAATCGCTGCATTAAGTCCGTCGATCATGTTATCCCACATGAAGTCATCGTTAACGAAGCTCGTTACGTCAGAGAAAATACCCGATATGAACCTTCCTTCACTACCGTAATCGGAGAAACCGTCCGTACGAAGATAGATGACTCCCCTTCCCGGTGCCTGAAACCTTACCTGCAGACTGACATCATAAGTACGGTCCTGAAGGTAATTAATGATGGCGTTATGAAGGATCTCCGAATCATCCGGATGAACAAAGTCGCGGTAAGTTTCTGTGAACTTAGGCATCTCATGACTGTCGAGATCGAATTCCTTAACGAACTTATCGCTTAAGTAGCACACATCTCTTCTGGTGTCATATACGAACAGATAGGATTTGATATCAGGACCGAACAGCTCATTGAAAGCCGTCTTCACCATATCCGGTGTCTCGTCCTTGATCAAAGCAAGAATGAATCTCGACTTATCGATAGTCTCGACCTTCATCGAGACATCCAGATCATAAATCTCATCTCCGCTGCCTTTGATCTTATGGGAAATAGTGACAGTTCCCACATCCTTCTCCATGAGCTCGCCGATCGTAGCTTCATACTTCGCAGTTACAGATGATCTTATATCACTCGGGAAATACTGGTAAAACTGGGAAAGATACATAAAAGAACCTGCGGCGAGACCCAGTACATCTCCCATGGCATCGGAGAAACATATCTCCTTCTCCCACGGGTCGATAACCGCAACCGCCTTGAAGGCATCCTGAAACATCGGGGTATACTCCCGGAATGAAAGTTCCAGGGCGTATGAAATCAAAGATTCTCTTGAGATCTTTTCTCCGTTGGAATCGTTCATTAAAGGCAGGTTCCTCTCGAGTAGCTTACTCTTATGATTTTAACAGATTAACCGCCCTCGAATACATTTCTTTTTTGTTAAAACCAGTGTCGTCAGACAGTATCTGAGCTATCTGCTTCACAGAATTACCCTGTTCGCGAAGCCTTCTTATCTCACTGTCGATATATTCATCATCGAATACGGGAGCCGTCTTAACGGCAGGCTCCAGACAAACTACATACTCGCCCCGGGGCTCACTCTTCTCATAATAAGAGACAGCCTCGTCAATCGTCATTCTGATAACTTCTTCGTATTTCTTCGTAAGCTCTCTGCAGAAGGCAGCACGTGAACTGCCGAAGCCCACACTCTGAAGTTCGGATACAAGTTTCTTAAGCCTGTGGGGAGCCTCGTAAAGCACAATGGTCTCATTGTAGCCGGTCAGTTCCGCAAGCCTCTTCTTTCTCTCGGACCCAGAGTTCGGAAGGAAACCCTCGTAGTGGTAGTATCGCGTCGAAAAGCCGCTTAACACAAGCGCCGTAATAGCAGCCACAGGACCCGGTACCACACTGAATTCCACTTCCTCTTCAATGCACAGCTTAACGAGGTCTTCGCCGGGATCACTTATGGCGGGCATACCCGCGTCCGACACCTGAGCCACATCAAGCCCCTGCTTAAGCAGAGCTATCAGCTCCTGCCCTTTCGAGGCCTTGTTATGCTCATGATAGGAGATTAGTTTTCTGTCTTCGATACCGAGGTTCTTGAGGAGTATTCCCGTGACTCTCGTATCTTCACACGCGATATAATCGACCGAGCTTAATACCTCGACCGCGCGGCTGCTGATGTCTCCCATATTTCCTATCGGTGTTCCTACAAGATAAAGCAATCCGTGTGCTCCTTATCGTAGATTGAAGTCATTCGTTCCTTATCATTTAATACCAGCGGAGGCATTATCTCAAGCTGAGTATCAGAAGTTGTCTTCTTACCCGCGATAAGAACCATCTCCGCATTCTTAGCTATATCAGGATGAACGGCGATCATATTCATAGGCTTAATCCCGTAACGCATCATCAGACTCATTACTTCATCGGTCCTTCTCGCCGTCATGACGACGCACATGATTCCCAATGACGGGATCAGTCTGGATGCACCGGCACTGATGAAGTCTTCGAGGGTACCTTTCGTCTCACATCTTCCGGTAACATTCGAAGACGGTCCCGTTCCTTCCTTGAAGAAAGGCGGATTCATAAAGACAATGTCATACTGCTTCTGTCTTATCTCATCAGGCAATGAACGGACGTCGCCTTCGTAAGCTTTTACCCGTTCACCGAGCCCGTTACGTCCGATATTATCTTTAAGCACTTCACAGGCGTCAGTATCTATCTCAAGAGCATCAATACATACATCTTCTCTTCTTGCCGCCAGAAGCAAAGTCGCAGCGCCGCAGTTGGCACCGGTCTCAAGACAACAGGCCTTCTTAGACTTCCTTATCATCGAAGCCGTGAACCATGACAGAAGGACCGTATCGGTTCCGAATCGGAATCCGTCCTTCAGCTGATGCATCGTAAAGCCCATACGGCCTAAGTCTGTGAATGTGAGTCTGTTCTCATCCATAGCACTAATTATACATAAAAAAGCTGCCCCGTTACCGGGACAGCTCGTTCTTTGATCTCTAATGGTCTTATCCGATTATTCCTCAGAAATCGCAGATACGGGGCAAACACCCGCGCATGCTCCGCAAGAAATGCAGACTTCCGGATCAATGTTGTACTGCGTATCACCGGAAGCAATAGCAGATACGGGACATCCGTCTGCACAAGTTCCGCATGAGATGCAGGAATCAGAAATTACATATGCCATGTTTGCTAACCTCCTATATAAAATTGCAAGTACATTATCACATAAATCACGGAGAAAATAAATAAAGAGACAATGAACAATAGATTACAAAGAATCAGTTATCGCCGTCTTCATTTATGTAATCGACGTCGTCAGGCTCTTCCTGACGGTTCTTGTAAGGACACGGACAATGTGTATCCATGTTAAGGGGAGCAAGTCCGGCCCAGTCATAGACCTCAGTCGTGAATGTATCATTCTCTTCGAACTTAACCGTTACCTTCTCGGCGATGTAGTTAACATCCGTTACCACACCCATGCCGTCAGGCGTTCTTACCTTCTTACCGTTCTTGGGAAGGCGCTTTCTGGCATCGGCATAGGCCTCTTTCTCGAACTGGAGGCAGCACATAAGTCTGCCGCATGCTCCGTTAAGTTTGCCCGGATTAAGTGACATACCCTGATCGCGGGCAGTCCTCAGAGTAACAGGTGCAAACTTGTTAAGGAAAGTGCAGCAGCAAAGCTCTCGTCCGCACATACCGATGCCGCCTACAAGCTTAGCCTGATCGCGCGAACCGATCTGACGAAGCTCGATTCTCGCACGAAATGACGATACGAGATCCTTTACGAGTTCTCTGAAATCAACGCGGTTATCCGACGTGAAGAAGAATGTCACCTTCTTACCGTCGAATGTAAAGACAGCATCGATGAGGTTCATGTCGAGTTCATGCTTACCGATTAGTTCAAGGCAGAGCTCATAAGCCTCCTTCTCCTTAACCTTCTTAAGTTTACCGCGCTCTATTTCCTTATCCGTAGCCGGGCGGGTAACGCTTACGATATCATCACCCAGAAGTTTATCGTCGAGCTCCATGGGAACGCCGATGACCTTGCCCAGATCAAGTGTGCCCTGGTTGTCCGCCATTACATAATCGCCGGGCTTAAGATCTAAGCCGTCGCATGTAAATCTGGTTGTCTTTCCGCCTTCGCGGAAACTCAAGTTAACTACTCTTTTCATAACAAAGCTCCTTATATATGCGTAAAAGCATATTGCAGCAGGATGTCTCGAAGCTCGTGTTGACGTGCGAAGCGTCGATAAAGTCTGTCACGGCTTTCTCGGCATTGCTGATATTGATCAGTGTAACTGCGCTGTTGTCCGACACGAACTTGATTATCTCGCGTTTCTTGTCGGAATTCTTGATGTTCTCCGGATCGCGAACGGCAATCGCAGCAGCGATATCACCGAGAGTCCATATCATAAGAAGAAGCAGCTCATCCATCTTATCACGATTCTTATCAAAGTAATTAAACTCATCATAAATAAGATCCGTATATCCCATCTTCGGGATCCCCATAATGAGATTAAAGATATGGTCGCGCTCCTCCATAAAGTCAGGATCCTTAATAAGAGACAGAGCCTTTCCCGGGATGCCTGAAGAGAAAGCCGTCAGGAACGATATCTTCTCGTCCGTCAGATCATCGCCGCCGTTCGCCTTAAGGATTATCCTCATCTGGTCTTCGGTATATTCATGGAAGTTAAGCTCCGTCACACGCGACA
>CAMNNN010000063.1 GCA_946545505.1 uncultured Clostridia bacterium | reverse complement strand
TGACGGAATACCATATTGTCGGGAAGACCCAGAGCCTTACCTACAACTCTTACCTCATCCTTATACAGAAGCTTAACGGGCTCGACGAGCTCGAAGTTCAGTTCCGGAGGCAGACCGCCTACGTTGTGATGAGCCTTGATTCCCTGCTCACTCTCGAGGATATCAGGATAGATAGTACCCTGACCGAGGTAGCGGATTCCCTCAAGCTTGGAAGCCTCTTCAGCAAATACCTTGATGAATTCCTCGCCGATGATGTGTCTCTTCTGCTCGGGATCAGTTACGCCCTCAAGAAGTCCGAGGAAACGGTCAACTGCATCCACATAGATAAGATTTGCCTTCAGCTCATCGCGGAATACCTTGCATACCATCTCGGGCTCGCCCTTACGGAGGAGACCGTGGTTAACATGAACGCATACGAGATTCTGTCCTATAGCCTTGATAAGGAGAGCGGCAACAACGGAGGAGTCAACTCCGCCTGACAGCGCGAGCAGTACCTTGCTGTCCTTAACCTGCTCCTTTATGCTCTTCACCTGCTCATCGATGAATGCCTGAGCAAGAGCTTCTGTTGTGATTCTTTCCATTGATTCGGGTCTTACATTGCCGTCCGCCATAGATGCCTCCTGATATAACAATATGTGTTCATTTTAACACAGGATATAATAGAAGAATGATTACATTCGACACAGATCTATGGACATATCTCAAACAGCAAAGACGCCCCGTCGTCCTTTACGGAACAGGAAACGGCGCCGATAAGATAATGGCTGTACTCGAAGAACGCGGAATACCCGTAAGCGGCATCTTCGCGAGCCCGGGCTTCGTGCGCGACAGGAAGTTCCACGACATTCAGGTGGAATCATTCGAGGACTGCTTCAACAGATTCGGCAAGGACATGATCGTGCTCATGTGCTTCGGTTCCTCGCGCCCTGAAGTTCTCGACTTCGCTGACAGCATTGCAGACAAATGCGAGTTTTACGCACCGGATGTGCCGGTCTACGGCACCAACCTTTTCGACAAGGAATTCTGTGCAAAGCATGAAGGCGAGATTAATATAGTCCGCGGTCTCCTTGCAGACGAGCTCTCACGCAAGACATACGACTGCATTATCAACGCGCGCCTCACGGGAAAAACCTCTTACCTTAAGCTGTGTGAGGTCTCCCAGGAAGAAGCTGACTCGGTGCTGCCCGCAGACCGTAAGGGCCTTTTTCTCGACCTCGGAGCCTACGACGGCGATACGGTGATGCGTTACTCTTCGCTGATGCAGAATCTCACGGGCTTCATCGCAGTCGAACCCGACAGGCGCAATATGCGTAAGCTTAAAGAAAACACCTGTCTTATAAACAACATCGAATACGTTCAGGCCTTCATCTCCGACAAGGAAGGAACCGCAGACGTAAGCCGCAACATCGGCCGCGGAACCAGCCTCGATAAGGAGGGCAGCAGTGAAGTTCAGACGGTCACGATCGACGGTCTTATCAAGGGCCGGCAGACGGCTTTCATCAAGTTTGATGTCGAGGGCGCCGAAGCAGCTTCGATAGACGGCGGTGCACAGACAATCGCGGAAGAAAAGCCCCTGATGAACATCGCCTGCTACCACAGAAGCGAAGACATATTCGAGCTGCCGCTTAAAGTTCTCAAGCTTAATCACGGTTATAAAGTCTACATGCGGCACACACCGTCGATACCGGCATGGGATACCTGCTTCTACTTTGTGTGATAGAATGCAAAAACCTACTGATTATTCTTCTCGTGTTCCGCTCTCGCGCGGTCAATAACAGCTTTACGGGCCTCGGGCGAAAGTACCGAGGCTTTTCCTTCGGCCGTAACTCTTATGGCGGAACCGCAGTAAGCACAGAAACTGATAGAATTCTTACGGCAAGCAAGACGTGCACCGCAGCTCTGGCATGATACAGCAACTGACTCAGCTGCAATCTTCTCAGCAAGTTTTCTGTTCTCGAGAGCTTTGGCTTCTGCTGCCGCACGATGTCTTTGCTGCTCTGCTTCCTTACGTGCCGCTTCCGCTCGTGCCTGTGACGCAAGGCGCTCATCGCGGGCCTCAACAGAACGCGCTACCTGTAAACCGATATCTATAAGATCTCCAATATCAAAACCGAATCCCATGATTATCCTCCGATCCTTATTCCGATAATATCGTAAAATATACCGGTTCTTTTATCAAGATTATCCGTTTCAAATTTCATGTGACCTGCCCGCCCCTTCTGCCGTCTTATGGGTGAGACCTAAGGAGGGTATGTTTATGAAAACGATTACAAAAAGACTATTAGCTTATTCACTTATTGCAGTTATGCTGATCAGTGCTGCCGGATGCTCCGCAGCAAGAAACGCAAGAAGCGAAGTTTCGGCTCATAATGAAGTTGTAGAGGCTGCCGTTGATATTGACCCGGCAATCAGAGCTGACGATTTAAACGGATTCTATACGGAAGACATGTCAGCAGAGTACTATGCGGGAGCAGAGGCCGAAATGGCGCCGGCCCAGACCACATCCGCATCTGCACCTTCATCTGCAGGTACGATCTCCCAGACAACTCAGGCCGTCACGGAGCGCATGCTCATTAGAAATGTCTCCGTAACCTGCGAGACTTTGAATTTCACGGAGCTTACGAACAGCATTGAGTCACAGGTAGCAGCGCTCGGCGGCTATATCGAGAGCAAGAGCTTCTACGGTACCGGAAATGCCGGCGACTTAAGGTCCGCATCCTACACTATCAGAGTTTCTTCCGAGGCACTCGATCAGCTCGTAAACACAATCGGCAACTCAGCTCTCATCACAGGCAGCAATGAGAGCACTGAAGACGTCACCTTAAGCTACACAGACATGCAGGCAAGAGTGGAATCCCTGCGTATCGAGCAGGATACACTTAATGAACTTCTCGCACAGGCAGATTCACTCGAGACTATCCTTATCCTGCAGGACGAACTCACAAACATCAGATATCAGATCGAGAGCTATGAGTCACAGATGCGCGTACTCGAGAACCTCTCTTCTTACAGCACTCTTAACCTTAACATCTCCGAAGTACTTGAAGAGACCGAGGTGGAAGAAGCTCACGTTAAGACATATTCCGAGAAGATCAGCGAAGCCTGGCATGACGGCCTCGATGACGCCAAGGAATGGTTTGAGAACTTGGGCCTCTATCTGGCAGAGAATGCAATCGGGATTGGTGTTAGAATTATTTTGATAGCAGTGGCTGTTGTGGTAATAATAATTGTCATCAAGAAGCGCAAGGCAAAGGCAGCTGCTAAGAAGGCCGCTGCAGTTCCTTCCGCACCCGCCCAGATCACTGAAGTCAAAAAAGAAGACGCACAGAAGAAAGACTGAAATTGAAGATAGTAATTGCAACTGATTCATTTAAGGGAACGCTCACCTCATACGAGGCGGGCGTTGCCATTTGCGAAGGAATAAAAGCCGCGGGCATCAGCGCCGACATCCGTATCTGCGAGGCGGCAGACGGGGGCGAAGGCACGGCGGATATCATCACACGCGCTTGCGGCGGCACCGTTCAAACAGTAACCGTAACCGGTCCTTTAAGCGAAATGAAAGTTGACGCTTCCTACGGTATAGTCAGCGGCAACACCGCCGTAATCGACATCAGCAGTGCCTGCGGCCTCACCCTCCTTAACGATAATCAGCGTAACCCGCTTTGCACTACAACGAGAGGAGTCGGCGAACTCATCCGCGATGCTCTTGCCAAAGGGTGCCGGCGTTTTATCATCGGTCTCGGCGGCAGCTCGACAAACGACTGTGGCGCGGGCATGCTGTCAGCTTTGGGCATAAAGATCATGAACAAAGACGGCGAACCCGTAAGTCCCGGCGCTGCGGGACTTGGGCAGACGGACCACATTGACACTTCCTCCCCCGTCGCGGGTCTCACCGATTCAGAGTTTCTCATCGCCTGCGATGTAAACAACCCGCTCACGGGAAACAACGGCTGCAGCATGGTGTTTGCTCCCCAGAAGGGAGCTGATGATGAAAGCTGCAGGAAGATGGATGATTGGGCAGCCCGGTTCGCACGCATAGCCGGCAGGTCTTCAGACTTTCCCGGAGCAGGTGCCGCAGGAGGACTCGGGTATGCTTTCGGCGCGTTTCTTAACGGCAAACTCGTTTCCGGCGCCAGGCTTGTAACGGAACAGATCCGTCTTGAAGAGGAACTTAAGGACGCCGATATCGTTATAACAGGCGAGGGCCGGATAGACTCACAGACCGCGATGGGAAAACTTCCTTATGTGATCGCGGGACTCGCAGATAAGCACGGCTGCCGCGTGATCGCATTTGCCGGGAAAGTGGAATGTGACAAGAAAACCCTTTCCGAATGCGGGATAGATGAGGTATATTCGATCTCGGAAGGCATAAGCGAAGCGGAATCCATGAACAATGCCGCGTCCTGCCTTACAGCCAAAGTAAAAGAGGTTTTTGATGGAAGACCAGTTTGAAAGACTTGAACTGCTGCTCGGCGGGCAGGCCATAGAGAGACTTAAGTCCTCAACCGTTGCGGTATTCGGAATCGGCGGAGTCGGCGGCTACGTCGTGGAAGCTCTCGCCCGGTCAGGCGTCGGCTCTTTTGTTCTGGTCGATAACGATGAAGTTTCCATAACCAACCTGAACCGCCAGATAATCGCCCTTCACTCCACTATTGGAAAGAATAAAGTCGATGTAATGGCTGAGCGCATTCACGACATCAACCCGGCCGCTTCAGTAACGGTCAAAAAGTGCTTTTTCCTCCCAGAGACGGCGGATGGGTTTGATTTCGGCTCTTATGACTATGTGGCTGACTGCGTCGATACCGTAGCCGCCAAGGTAGAGATAATCTCGCGGGCAAGAGAAGCGAATGTTCCCGTGATTTCTTCAATGGGAGCAGGCGGCAAGCTTCACCCCGAGATGTTCGAAGTGGCAGATATAAGCAAGACCTCAGTCTGCCCTCTGGCAAAAGCAGTGCGCCGGGAGCTTCGTAATCGCGGAATTAACAATGTTAAAGTGGTCTATTCCAAGGAAGAACCCATCAAAAACCTGGTCGGCGGACAGGCAGACCCCGAGACAGGCCGCCATGTACCCGGCTCCTCGGCTTTCACGCCTTCAGTCGCCGGCCTGATAATGGCCTCCGAGATTGTAAAGGATCTTGCTAATCGATAAAACAGATAATTATCTTAAGCGCTCCATGATGTCGTTGAAGATATGTGTAGCGTTAGCCTCAACTGAATCACCTTCAACCTTGGCATAATAGTGCTTTCTGAAAACTACATCGAACAAACCGAGTAATGTTGTGTACTCGACATCCGTAAAATTACCATGCAGAATGATGTAATCAGGGTCGCCGGAGAGGCTTACGAGTGTCTCGGCCGTCTCGACGATATTCTTCTCGATACCTACAAGACCGTTAGTATCGAATAATGTGGGCTCGCCGCTTACGATAACAATAACCGTGTGGAGTCCGTTAAGCTTGGTTCTGAGGGAATAGCACAATTCCTTACGGTCATCAGCCGTACCGCCCTCAACAACGACGAGCTTAGTGGATGAAGGTAATGTATTCTCAGGATCATTGATGAAAGTCTGAAGCTTTGCCGCATTGGCAGGATCCCAATGTTCTGCAGCACGTTCTGCAAAATAATCCAGAACTTCTCTACCTTTTCCGATCATAGCCTTGCCTCCAACAAAAACGATATCCTTTGAATTGTATCACATAATAATGTGTAAATTATCGGGTCACAGCACAAACTTTCTTGCGAATTTGGCTGCAACCTTGTAATACCAGGGTTGCAGAGCCTTGTCAGCCTGCTTCAGAGTCTCGATGATCGGGATGTTCTGAGGGCAGTGTTTCTCGCATTTCCCGCACTGCACACAAAGCGAAGGAAGTCCCGGTTTATCCTGCAGCGCGATCGTCTGTATAAATTCGGAGCGCCCGTTTCCTTTTCCTTCGGAATACATATGGTTATAACACCTGAAAGTACCCGGAATATCTACACCCCTGGGACACGGCATACAGTAACGGCAGCCGGTGCAGTTTACTTTAGTAGTCTTTCTTATCTCTTCCTTGATTCCTTCAATAAGCTCGAAATCCGCTTCCGTAAAGTCTCCGGCCTGTACTTCAGACGCAGTCTTTACGTTCTCAAGAACCATCTGCTCCGAATTCATGCCCGACAGCACACATGTTACCTCAGGCTGATTCCAGAGCCACTCGAAAGCCAGACGTGCCGCACTTCTCCCCTTAGGGTCCTGTGCCAGAAGCTGCTTGGCACCGGAAGGGAGCTCAACCAGCTTGCCGCCTCTTAAAGGCTCCATGATAACCACGGGAATACCCTTCTGACCTGCGGCCTTAAGGCCCTCTACTCCGGCCTGAGTGTTCTCATCCATATAGTTGTACTGGATCTGACAGAAATCCCAGTCGTAATCATTCAGAATACCGAGGAAGCCTTCGGTGTCGCCGTGATAAGAGAATCCGACATTTCTTATCTCGCCCGATTCCTTCTTGGCTTCAAGCCACTCACGTGCACCTACAGCCTTAAGCTTGTTCCAGGCAGATATGTCGGTTAAGTGATGCATCAGATAGTAATCAACATGATCCGTGCGCAGACGTTTCTTCTCTTCCTCAAAGAATCTGTCCAAAGCCTTGGGATTGCTTCCGACAAGGTACTGCGGCAGTTTGGTCGCGATCTTAACCTTATCGCGCCAGCCGTTCTCCTCAAGTATCTGGCCCAGCGCAGCCTCGCTTCCGGGGTAGATATACGCAGTATCGAAATAATTGACGCCGTTCTCAATGGCGATCTTGATCTCACGCGTAGTCTTGGGAATGTCGATTTTACCGCCCTTTGAAGTAAAGCGCATGCAACCGTAACCCAGGATTGATATGTCTTCTCCGTGTTTGTCTGCTCGATAATTCATATTATGAGTTATACGCCGATTACTTCTTGATGAGAAGTGACTTACCTGTCATTTCGGCGGGCTGAGGCAGGCCCATGATCTCAAGAAGTGTAGGAGCGATGTCGCACAGCTTACCGCCCTCACGAAGTGTGTAAGCATCATCGTAGTTAACGAGGATGAAAGGAACGGGGTTAGTTGTGTGAGCCGTGTGAGGTTCTTTTGTCTCGTAGTTGATCATCTGCTCTGCATTACCGTGGTCAGCGCAGATGAACAGAACTCCGTTAACCTTCTTAACTGCATCAACGGCAGCGCCAACGCACTGGTCGATACGCTCAACTGCCTTAACAGCAGCCTCGATAACACCTGTGTGGCCTACCATGTCAGGGTTAGCAAAATTGATGATGATGACATCATACTCACCTGATGTGATAGCAGCATCGAGCTTCTCAGATACTTCAGGAGCGCTCATCTCAGGCTTAAGGTCATATGTGGCAACCTTAGGTGAGTTTACAAGTGTTCTGTCCTCACCCTTGTTGGGCTCTTCGATACCGCCGTTGAAGAAGAATGTAACGTGTGCATACTTCTCTGTCTCAGCAAGTCTCAGCTGCTTCAGGCCGTTCTTGGCAAGGTACTCGCCGAGTGTGTTTGTGATCTCTTCCTTCTTGAATGCAACGAACTTGTTAGGAATAGTCTCGTCATAGTCCTTGAAGCATACATATGTAAGGGGCATGAAGCCGTTAGCTCTCTTAAGGAACTTGATGCACTTGGGATCGTCCGCATTTCCGTCAGCAGCTGCGATATCCTCATCGGAGAAGCAGAATGCCTTTGTGATCTCACGTGCACGGT
>CAMNNN010000062.1 GCA_946545505.1 uncultured Clostridia bacterium | reverse complement strand
CCGGTTCATGCCCGATCGACTTCGCATATGCGATCCACAGCGGCATCGGCAACCACATGCACGGTGCGAAAGTTAACGGAAGGATCGTTCCGCTGTCTTATGTATTGAAGTCAGGCGATGAAGTCGAGATCATGTCATCCGATAAGATCAAGGGCCCTTCACGTGACTGGGTAAAGATCGTCAAGACCGCTTCCGCGAGATCCAAGATCAATGCATGGTTCAAGAAGCAGGACCGTGATGAGAATATCGCGATAGGTAAGAACAGACTCGAGCGTGAGATCGAGAAGAACGGATTCACGGATTCACAGCTCATGATCGTAGACAGCATTAAGGTCGTTCTGGATAAGTTCTCGTGCAACAGTATAGATGACCTGTTCGCGGCGATCGGTTACGGCTCCATTCAGGTCGGCAAGGTCTTCGGAAGACTCCGCGACGAGTACATCAAGACTTTAAGCGAGGAAGAACGTCTGGCTATGGGGTACCGTACGGCATCTGACGGACAGATCGTTTACTATATGCCTGATAATATGCCCGATGAATTGGGCAAGGGCGATATCATTAAGGTCCCTTCATCTCCCGATAAGGAGAAGGCGAGAAAGAAGAGCGAACACGGCATCATCATCGAAGGTATGGTGCATCCTCTGCTTCGTGTGGCAAACTGCTGCCATCCGGTTCCCGGCGATGAGATCATAGGTTATATTACACAGAGCGACGGTGTAACCGTGCATAAGGCATCGTGCCCGAATATCGTTCATATCATCTCGGTTAAGGACCGCTCCGATAAGGATAAGCGTAAGTTCGAGAGACTGATCAATGCCACATGGGATGACGGCAAGACCAATAAGTCATACGGATTTGTGTCGAATATCGTTATGTTGTCGCAGGACTGCTCACTCACGATGATGTTCGCGGATGTATCTGCCGTCTTCAGCGACGAACATGTTGAGATCGAAGATATCAAGCAGCCTATGAAGATCAACGACGGCGCATATACCGAGTTCGTCGTAACGGCCCAGTTCAGAAACAGAGAGCAGCTCGACCGCGTCATCACTAAGCTGAGGACGCTGCCTTATGTCGCGAGTGTGTTCAGGAAATAAGTTCAGAGATTATATAGATATCCAGAAGAACTGTAAGGATTATTATCATCGCGCAGAACAGATAGATAACGCTTCTGCGTACCTTCGTGTCCCGTGATCTGTCCTTAAGATTGAATTCTTCCTGTGCCATGCTTCGATTATAGAGAGGGAGAATATGACATGCTTTTCACATATGTTTTATTTGCTTTACAAAGAGCAGAAGAGGGCAGATAAAGGGCCTATGTTATAATGTTAGGTAATGCGTTTCGTAGATTCGACATTAAATGATAACCTGTCACGGGACAGACTGCGCATGGGCGTGAGCATCGCCGCCGTAGTCGTGTTAAGTGTTCTGGTTTTCGCGGGGGTATACACCCTGCTTGATAGCAAGGCCAGAGAAGATCGTGCAAGAAGAAATGCACAGGCTGCAGTTTTGCTTGAAGCGGTCGAGTCTTCTTCGGCCGCTGCCGAGACTTCGGAGACTATAGCCGAGACAGAGACTGCACCTACGCAGGAAGAACTCGCACCGAGTATTGTCACTGAGCAGACTGAAGCCTCAGAGACTACACCCGATACGGAACCCGTCCAGCAGACCGAGGCTCCGGTGGAGACCACTGCGGCAGATCCCAATGCCGTAGAGGAATTCTATACTTCCGTCTATGCATCGAGCGATATCAACCTGAGGTCCGGCCCCGGAACCGAGTATGAGATCGTAAGGGTCATCCATGTAGGCGAGGGCATCGATGTAACGGGAAGAACTGCTTCCGGTTGGTACCGTACATACAGCGGTAATTTCGTCCTGATCAGTCTGACTTCGGAAGAGCCCGTCGCCACCACAGCATCACCTACATCGGCGACCACTGCGCCAACTGCTGCGACGACTACTGCAGGAACCGTTCCTACGACTCCTCCGATGACAGAGCCCGCTTCTGCCGGCGGTGCAGATACATCTGGTATGACTTATTACGGAACGTGCCACATCACGTTCTACGGACCTCAGCCCAGAGGTGACGGAACTTACAGCGTAACTACTGCCACGGGTACCACATGCTCGGAGGGAAGAACATGCGCCGCTGACTGGAGCATTTTCCCTGCAGGAACAACACTTTATCTGCCGAACGATCCTCTCGGCGGAGACGGTTATTATACGGTTGAAGACAGAGGCTCAGGCGTCAGTGGAAGCCACATCGATCTGTTTGCCCACGGAAGCCACACGGTAACGGACTGTGAGGTCTATATCGTTAACTGATACAAGAAGGAAAGACAATGAGTGAGAAAAAAACAAAATTGACTAAGACACAAACCAAGACACAGAAGAATGCTGCTAAGCCTTCAGGCAAGGCAGCAGAGAAATCCGCGGGTAAGAAGAAAACCTCCAAACCCAAGGAGAATAATAAACCCGAGAGCGAGAAGGCTGCGAAGACCGGATCGTCCAAGCCTAAGAAGAGACTCAAGATCATCCCTCTCGGAGGCCTTCTGGAGATCGGCAAGAACATGACCGCATTCGAGTATGGTAATGACATTATCGTCGTAGATGTCGGCATGGCATTCGGAGGCGAAGATACTCCCGGTGTAGACTGTGTAATTCAGGATTACACTTATATCCGTGAGAACTCTCATAAGCTCCGCGGAATAATCCTTACACACGGACACGAGGATCATATCGGTGCTCTGCCGTATTTCTTAAGAGAATTCAAGTGCCCCGTCTACGGCGGCAAGCTTACAGTCGAGCTTGTAAGACATAAGCTCGAAGATAACGGCATCAGTCTTAAGGGGATATCTCTTGATGCATGCCGTAACGGAGAGAGAGTAAGACTTGGCAATGCATTCCAGGTGGAATTCATAAGAGTCAATCACAGTATCGCTGATTCATATGCTGTCGCGATCAGAACTCCCGCAGGACTCGTGGTTCATTCGGGTGACTTTAAGATCGACTACACTCCAATCAACGGCAAGGTAATCGACCTTCAGCGATTCGGCGAGCTCGGTCACGAAGGTGTGCTCGCGTTCATGTGCGAGAGTACGAATGTCGAGAAGGAGGGATCGTCTCCGTCAGAGAAATATGTCGGCGAAGCTTTCCAGAATATCTTCAAGAAAGCCGAAGGCAGAATAATCGTCGCGACATTCTCGAGCCACGTTCACCGTATGCAGCAGATCTTTACCGCTGCCGAGATGAACGGCCGTCATGTCTGCCTGTGCGGACGTTCGATGGTTAACTGCTTTAAGATAGCTAATTCATTAGGATACATCGAGATGAATCCCGATACGCTCATCGATATAAGTGAGATCAATAAATATCCCGATAATGAGATCGTTGTTCTCACTACGGGTTCGCAGGCGGAGCCTACGAGCGCTCTGTCGAGAATGGCATTCGCTTCCCACAGGGAAGTTGAGATCCGCGAAGGAGATACGGTCATCATATCCGCGCATCCTATCCCGGGTAATGAGAAGTCCATTTACAAGCTCATCGACGAGCTGTTCAAGTGCGGTGCCGAAGTTATCTATGAGTCGCTTGCCGAAGTGCATGTATCAGGTCACGCTTATAAGAATGAGATCAGACTGCTGCACACTCTTCTGCGTCCGAAGTTCTTCATTCCGGTACACGGTGAGTACAGAATGCTTATAAGACATGCCCAGCTCGCCCAGAGTCTCGGCATGGATCCGAATGACATTTTTGTACTTCGAAATGGTGATGTCTTCGAGACTGACGGAAAAACTGCGGAGGTTACAGGGGAAGTTCCCGCGCAGGCTATTCTCATCGACGGTTCGTCAGCTGCGGTGCGTGACGATCACGTTATGAGTGACCGTATTCACCTGGGAGATGACGGATGCGTTGCCATCTCCATTACGGTCGACTTGGCTTCCGGTGAGCTTGCATGCGAGCCTGTGGTGGATTCGATCGGCTTTGTTATCGAAGATGAGAAGCAGGAGATACACGATGCGCTCGCGATGAAGGTGAGCCAGCTGCTGTCTACGGGCGCACTTAAAGGAGAGAGTATTGACGCGAGGATCACGACGAGAGCATTTCGCAATTCCGTGAGGGACTTTCTGTTCGAGAAGACCAGAAGGAGACCTATGATCCTCACAAATGCGTGCCACGTAAGCGTTACGTCGCATTCCCGCCGCCGTTGAAAAAACGGTCCCTGCCCTTTATAATAATAAAATATTTATAAATAGGAGAACTTCATAGGAAATGAGAGTTTCGAATCTTTTTTTCGCGACACAAAGAGAGGTACCTGCTGACGCTGAGATACCTTCACACAAGTTAATGCTTCGTGCGGGACTTATCCGCAAGATGTCTTCGGGAATCTACGCTTACATGCCAATGGGCTTCAAAGTATATAAGAACGTTGAGAAGGTTATCCGTGAGGAGATGGACAGAGCAGGCGCTCAGGAGCTTATCATGCCGGCACTGCTTCCTGCTGAGGCTTATCAGGCTTCCGGAAGATGGGAGAAGTTCGGCCCCGAGATGTTCCGTATGAGCGACAGAGGCGGCAGACCTTTCTGCCTCGGCCCGACGCACGAGGAACCTTTCACGGAGGCAGTAAGAGATACTTTCAGATCCTACAAGAATCTGCCTGTTACGCTTTATCAGATCCAGCACAAGTACAGAGACGAGAAGAGACCGAGATTCGGTGTCATGAGATCCCGTGAGTTCGTCATGAAGGACGCTTATTCCTTTGACGTCGACGAGGAAGGTCTCGATAAGTCATACAAGATTATGTACGACGCATACAGAAGAATCTTCGACAGACTCGGATTGGACTACACTGTAGTAGATGCCGATTCAGGAGCAATGGGCGGTTCCGGTTCACAGGAATTCATGGTTAAGAGCCCTATCGGTGAGGATGCTATCTGCTTCTGCGATGCCTGCGGATATGCGGCTAATGAGGAGAAGGCTTCGTGCAAGGAGGGAGAGGCTGACACTTCCGCAGAGCTCCCCATCGAGAAGATTCACACACCTGATGTTAAGACGATCGAAGAACTTATCGCTTTTATGAATACGACAGCCGATAAGTTCGTCAAGACTATCCTCTACAATATCGACGGCAAGATCGTAGCGGTAATGGTAAGAGGCGACAGAGATATCAATGAGACTAAGCTCGGCAATATTTACGACGCGACTGAGATGGATCTGGCTTCCTTCGAGGATGTCGAGAGAATCACAGGCGCGAAGGTCGGATTCGCAGGTCCCGTAGGACTTAAGGAGAAGATCGAAGTTGTCATGGATACAGAGGTCGCAGGCATGAAGAACTTCATCGTCGGCGCTTGTGAGACGGACTATCACTTCAAGAACGTAAACATCGGAAGAGACTTCACACCCGATATCGTTAAGGACGTTAAGAATGTTAAGTCAGGTGATCTGTGTCCTAAGTGCGGACAGCCTCTCGGAATGGCAAGAGGCGTAGAGGTAGGACATATCTTTAAGCTCGGCACTAAGTATTCAGATTCCCTTGGCTGCATCTACCTCGATAAGGAGGGTAAGGAGCACTCGATGGTTATGGGTTGTTACGGTATCGGCGTATCAAGAACGATCGCAGCTATCATCGAGCAGTATAACGATGAGGACGGAATCAAGTGGCCTGCTATCGCAGCGCCTTACAAGGTTATCGTCATCCCTACCAATACGAAGGATGAGACTGTTATGGGCGTTGCCGAGAAGCTGTACAACGCTTATATCGATGCAGGGTTTGAGACTTTGATCGATGACCGTAACGAGCGTCCCGGTGTTAAGTTCAAGGACGCTGATCTTCTCGGTATACCGCTTCGCGTTACCGTAGGCAGAAGAGCAGGAGAAGGAATAGTAGAACTGAAGTTCAGAATGGACGGCGCCATGAGCGAAGCAACGATTGACGAGGCTATCGAGGCGGCGGGAAAGATTAAGTGAGGATCTGTTTATGGTTAAGCTGAGAAGACTTGTATCATGCATGGCAGCGGCAGCGGTTATAGCCAATTTAATGGCTGCTCCCGCGGCAGCAGCCGTCAAATCCGTTAACGCGGAGAAGGGCAGTGTTATCACAGGACTTGATCCTACAGTCAATCCCGGTGCCCTTAGTATTCAGAATTACTATGCCGACTATACTGACATGATGTTCAGATCCAAGACCGGAGGCGAGATCAAGCTCTATGTCTCAGGTACTGAGATCGGTGTTCAGACTACATGCGGTTCCGGAATGATAATCAATGTCACGGATGAGAGACATAATATCGTTGCCACCAGCGGAGCGGGTTTGTCGGGTTCATTCTCGTTTGAGGTAGCTGACAGCCTCGAGACGGACGAATTGTACTATCTGATGTTCGTCGTTACGGCTGACGGACTTCAGCAAAGATACGACGAGATAGCCATTACGAAGAAGACTGACGGTAATGTAGCATTTGTAGAATCTACATGTTATGACTTCAATGTTGAGCGCTGCAGCGAGCTTTGGACTGATGATACATCCCTTCAGGAGTGCCTCCAGCCTCAGAATGATGTCAACTGCGATTCGCCTATCGTTATCTCCACAGCTGAGCGTCTTACCCAGCACTGCTCGGATGACTGGTCCAAGGTATTCGCTATATACGATTACATGATCAACGAGTTTGCTTATGACTATGTTCAGATCTCGGACGAGTATACGGGTTATCAGGATGATGCCGCTACTCTGATCCTGCGTAAGGTCGCTATCTGTGAGGGCCTCGGAAACACGTTTACTGCACTTTGCAGAGCAGCAGGTGTTCCTGCAGCGGTATCGTTCGGTATCGGTGCCGATGCTGATGAGCTCGTTATGACTGATGAATACATCGATGATGAAGGTCCTAACCATGCATGGGCTGTAGTATGCATCGACGGAACATGGTACCACGTTGATCCCACATGGGACTGCGGTAACTCATATGACGGTAATACACATGATACGGGAACAAGATCGGAGGGAGATCCTTCCTATAACTGGTATCTTCTCCCTGTAGAGTATTTCTCATATTCTCATAAAATCTGCGATGCTGATACTATCCACGGAATCGAGAGTTCCGGCGATGCAGGTGACAACGCTACATATCAGATTTCAAGAGACGGAACGATTACAATCTCCGGAAGCGGTACACTGCAGCTGCCTTACGGATGCAACGGATTCAGAAATGTCGTATTCGATGAGAACTGCACGATCGATACTATCGGCGAGAGATGCTTCGTTGACTGTGATATCATCACGAGCGTAGTTCTGCCTGACACGGTAACACGTATCGAGGATTACGGTTTCAACACATGTGAGGATCTCGAGTATATCTATCTGCCTGACGGATTGCAGTATATAGGTTATTGCGCATTTGATTACTGTGATGAGCTCGCTTATGTCTACATACCGGACAGCGTTACGAATGTCGATCAGTGGGCATTTGATGACTGCCCCAGAGCAATCATCAGCGTTCCTCACGGACTTGATCTTGAAGAAGGGGATTATTACATCACTCCTTACAGGATCATCGAGAGATCGAACTGACCGCTTTTGATTATTGAATAACAGAACCTCTCATCCGGTGCGGTGAGAGGTTTTTGCTTTATATGATGTGTGAACGGATGAGACCGTATGCCTGTGTTACAATGTATTGGTAATTAAAGGAAGGAAGTACAAGGAAATGAAGGGTTTAAAGAAGATATTGATAACGGCAGCCGCGTTGGCCGCTTCAATGAGTATCATGACGGGATGCATCAAGTATGAAGACCCCAATCAGGCAGCACGTGATGCGCAGGCTGCGGCACAGAGCGCTTATGAGTCAATGGCGGAAGGGGGGAGAACCGGTCTTCATCATGTCGAGATCGATGTTTAGGATTA
>CAMNNN010000061.1 GCA_946545505.1 uncultured Clostridia bacterium | reverse complement strand
GCCGTTAGCTCCATGCTCTACAGAGATTACGGACGTCAGAACTATATCCCGAACAAGTACGGCGGCAACGAGAACCTCGAGGCTGTCGAGTTCTTCAAGAAGCTTAATTCCACTATCAGAAGCAAGTATCCCGGCGTAATGATGATCGCTGAGGAGTCTACTGCCTGGCCTAAGGTTTCCCATCCCGTAGAGGAAGGCGGACTCGGATTCACACATAAGTGGAATATGGGCTGGATGCATGACACGCTCGATTACTTCTCTACAGATTCCTATGCGAGAGGATGGCATCACGATGAGTTCTGTTTCTCCATGATGTACGCATTCGCTGAGAATTATGTATTGAGCCTTTCTCACGATGAAGTAGTTCACGGCAAGTATTCGCTCATCAATAAGATGCCCGGTGATGTATGGAGAAAGTTCGCTTCACTTAGAACTTTGTTCATGTATCAGATGAGCCATCCCGGTGCGAAGCTGAACTTCATGGGTGCTGAATTCGGACAGTTTATCGAGTGGAGATTCTATGAGCAGCTCGAGTGGTTCATGCTCGACTACGAGTCACACCGTCTGCTTCAGGATTACTGTTCTAAGCTCAACCGTTTCTATATCGATCACGGACAGCTCTGGAGAGATGACCACACATGGTCAGGCTTCGAGTGGATCGCAGCTGATGATACTGTAAACAATGTTTTCGTATATGCAAGAAAGAGCCCGAAGAGGGAAGAGAACGACATCTATGTCGCACTTAACATGGTTCCCCAGCCTCTTGAGGAGTACAAGATTCCCGTATACGAGCTCGGTACTTACAAGATCGTTCTCAACACGGATGACATGGCTTTCGGAGGAAGCGGCTATCCCACAGGAGTTTCGCTGGACGGCACTTTCGAGGCGATAGACGAAGAGTTCCAGGGTAAACCTTATCACGTTAAGTTTAATCTTCCGCCTCTCGCGGGTGTTTACTTCATGAAGGTCAAGGACCCCGAGAACAAGAAGGCCCCTCCCAAGAAGCCTGCGGCTAAGAAGGCTCCGGCCAAAAAGCCCGCCGCGAAGAAACCCGCAGCCAAGAAGGCACCGGCGAAGAAAACCACAGCAAATAAAAAAAAGAACATAAGTAATTCGGAGGTAGGAAAAAATGGCTAAGACTGATGTAGTTGCAATGATACTTGCAGGAGGCCAGGGAGCAAGACTCGGTGTTCTCACGAAGACTGTAGCCAAGCCTGCGGTTCCGTTCGGAAGCCGTTACAGAATCATCGATTTCCCTTTGTCCAACTGTGTTAACTCGGGCATCGAGCGCGTAGGCGTTCTGTCTCAGTATCAGCCGCTTGCGTTGAACACATACGTAGGTAACGGACATCCTTGGGATCTCGACCGTAACAATGCAGGTGCATATATCCTTCCTCCTTACCAGAGATCAGGTAAGTCTGACTGGTATAAGGGAACAGCTAATGCTATCTATCAGAACAAGGATTTCCTCGATGACTTTGATCCCGAGTATGTTGTAATCCTTTCAGGTGACCACATCTATAAGATGGATTACGCGGCAATGCTTCGAAGCCATATCGAGAGAGAAGCTGATGCTACTGTTGCAGTATACGAAGTACCGTGGGAGGAGGCTCCCAGATTCGGTATCCTCAATACAGAGGGTGAGGATCAGATCGTAGAGTTCGAAGAGAAGCCTGCGAAGCCGAAGAGCAATCTCGCATCCATGGGTGTTTACTGCTTTACATGGAAGGTTCTGCGTGAAGCTCTCGTAAGAGACGAGGCAGATCCCGATTCCAACAACGACTTCGGTAAGAATATCATCCCGATGCTCCTTAACGGCGGCAAGAAGCTGTTCGCATACAGATTTGCAGGTTACTGGAAGGATGTAGGAACTATCTCCTCACTGTGGGAGACGAACATGGATATCCTCGACAAGCCTGAGGACATCAACCTCGTTGACCGTTCCTGGAGAATCTATTCCAGAAACCCTGTTAAGCCTTCGCAATTCATCGGTGAATCAGGTAAGGTTACGAATTCCGCTCTTACGGACGGATGCAGAATCTTCGGTGAAGTTAACCATTCAGTACTCTCTGAATCAGTAATAGTTGAGAAGGGTGCGGTTGTTAAGGACTGTGTTCTCCTTCCCGGCGTAGTGGTCAAGGAAGGTGCGAGACTCGAGAGATGTATCGTAGACTTCGGTACGATCATCGGTAAGGACGTTCAGGCCGGACCGAAGGTCGAGGGCGAAGGCCCTTATACGAACCACAAGCTGTGCTCTGAAGGAATCTGCGTATTCGAGCGTGGATTGAAGATCAAGGATGGTGCCAAGATCCCGGGCAACTCCATGATCGATTCGGATGTCGATGCGGGTGATGATTCCGTAATCGAAGAGAAGTTCAGAGTATAAGAAGGTCAGAAGGAGGAATTACAAATGTTTAATGATGTTATGGGCCTCATACTGGCCGACAATAAGAAGATCGGATTGGGTGAGCTTTCTGAGCCGAGAGCTCTGTCAGCCGTTCCTTTCGGAGGAAGATACAGAATCATCGACTTCATGCTGTCTGACATGGTCAACTCCGGAATAAAGAATGTAGGTATTCTTACATATAACAAGTACAAGTCATTGATGGATCACCTGGGAACAGGTTCACCTTGGTCCCTCGACAGAAAGAACGACGGTCTTCATATCCTGCCGCCTTACGTTAACTCTGAGGCTTCAAATATCACAGGAGATGAAGAGCTCGCAGGCGTACTCGACTTCCTGAGACACTCCAGATCCACATATGCTGTCGTAGCTAATTCCAATATCATTCTGAATTGTACATTCGATGATATGATCAAGGCTCACGAGGCAAGCGGTGCAGATCTTACAGTTATGTACAACCGAGATGCTCTTAAGTACGGTCATCCGTGCTACATTCTCGATACGGATGAGAACGGCTTCGTTAAGGATATGCTCTACAATCCCCAGAAGGCTACATCCAATAAGACATCCCTGGGCATTATCTGCCTGAGAAGAGATATGCTCATCGACATTATCTCCAGACAGATGAGCCACGGCCAGACACACTTCGGTCTGCATTCCATGGTTAAGATGTTCGACGAGATCAAGGTCTATGCCTATGAGTACTCCGGTACTGCTCTTCGTATCAACAATGTACAGACTTACTTCAATGCTTCTATGTCACTTCTCAAGGATGAGACAAGAAACTCACTGTTCTGGAGTGGCAAGCCTATCTACACGAAGGTTAAGGACGAAGCACCGACACTTTATTTTGACAATGCCGAGGTCAAGACTTCTATTATCTCCGATGGTTGCCGTATCTACGGTGATGTAGATCATTCGGTAATCTTCAGAAGTGCAACGATCTCAAAGAACACAACGGTTAAAAACTGCGTAGTAATGCAGGATGTCCACATCTCTGAGAATTGTCACCTCGAGAATGTAATCCTCGATAAGAATTCATTCGTAAGACCGGGCGTAAGACTGATCGGACATCCGGATTATCCCGTAGTTATAGGAAAGGGCGCAGGTATCTGACATGGATAAGATTAAAGTTTTATTTGCATCATCGGAGGTTAGTCCCTTCGTTAAGGTAGGAGGTCTTGCTGACGTAGTCGGTGCACTTCCTGTCGAGCTTAACAAGGACAACATCGACGCGAGAGTTATTCTTCCCCTTTATAAGAAGATCAAGATCAAGTATCAGGACGAGATGCAGTTCCTGGGCTGGAAGCTTGTAAGAATGGGATGGAGATCTCTCTATGCAGGTCTGTTCCAGCTCGAGAAGAACGGAACGATCTTCTACTTCGTCGATAACGAGTACTACTTCAACTTTGATCAGATCTATGTTGAGTATGTATTCGACATCGAGCGTTACTGCTTCTATCAGAGAGCAGTTCTCGACTTTATGGGTGACTTCATGAACTTCGAGCCTAACGTTCTGCACTGCAATGACTGGCAGACAGGTATGATGCCTATGCTCCTCGATGCACACTTCAAGAAGCACGGCTATCACACAAACGTACAGACAGTATTCACGATCCACAACCTGAAGTATCAGGGCGTTCATTCAACAGATGTCGTAAGAGAGATGCTCGATCTTCCTGACGAGTACTTAAGAGACGAATTCTGTATCAAGGACCGTGCTATCAACTTCATGAAGGCTGGTATCGTATTCTCGAATTCCGTTACTACCGTATCTCCCACATATGCATATGAGATCATGACTGACTACTACGGTGAAGGTCTGAACTACACATTGCAGAAGTATGCATACAAGGTATCCGGTATCCTTAACGGCATCAACGACATGGAGTTCAACCCCAAGAAGGACAACCTGATTCCTGCAAAGTACGATATCAAGTCATATCAGAAGGGTAAGGCAATCTGTAAGGAGTCGCTGCAGAAGCAGCTCGGCCTCGAGGTCAATCCCGGAGCACCTCTGTGTGCCATGATCTCCAGACTCGTAGATCAGAAGGGCTTGGATCTCCTGCTCTATGTTCTTGATGAGATGCTCTACGACGGTATGCAGATCGTTATCCTCGGTACAGGTGATAACTACTACGAGAGAGCTCTTGTTGATACGGCAAACAGAAATCCCGGTAAGATGTGCGCATGCATCGACTTCGATGCAGGTCTTGCTCACACGATCTATGCTGCAGCAGATATCTTCCTGATGCCTTCGCTTTTCGAGCCCTGCGGACTTTCCCAGCTCGTATCAATGGCTTACGGTACAGTACCTGTAGTACGTGAGACAGGCGGCCTCAAGGATACGGTTATACCTTACAATGAGTTCACAGGTGAGGGTAACGGATTCTCGTTCGCCAACATCAACGCACACGAGTTCCTTTTCGTAACGAAGTATGCGTGCGATCTTTACAGAAACCACAAGGATGTATGGGACAAGATCGTTAAGGCCGGCATGAGCGGTGACTATTCCTGGAAGAAGAGTGCCAAGGAGTACGCAGGTCTGTATTCTCTCATCACAGGTATGCCTCTCGAGGATGAACCCGTGAAGGAAGAGAAGAAAGAGGAGAAGAAGGAAGAGAAGAAGGCTGAGCCTAAGAAGGCAGCCGATAAGAAGACCGAGGCTAAGAAGCCTGCGGCTAAGAGTGCTTCCAAGAAGTCTTCCGCCAAGAAGCCCGCTGCAAAGAAGGCTGCTGCACCCAAGTCTGAGAAGAAAGAAGAGACAAAGTAAGTCATGTTCTTTCATGCATCAAGGAATCTTCAGTACAGAACGCCGTATGGCGCCCGCCCTGCGGATTCTATCGTAACTATCAGAACTGACGCTTCCAAGGATGCAACAGAAGTAACTTTCTGCTACTCTTACGGACTCTACGGTTTCTCATATCACGAGGAACCCATGCATAAGATCAAGGCGGATAGTGCTGATAGAGACATAGTAAGATACGAGACCAGGCTCATGATCCCTCATGAGCCCGGCCTTGTTTTTTATTGGTTCAGGTTTAAGCAGCCTGAAGTGGTAGAGGTTACGGATGATGAAGGCAATGTGTCTTCCGAGACCGTGATCAGAACGTACTACTATGTCATGGAAGGTGATGTCGAGGACGGCTCGGGTAAGCTCTACCATGAACCTCCCCGTATCGGGCCAGATGAGGATAAGTATCCTTATGCATGGCAGATAACCGTTTACGACAAGAAGTTCAAGACTCCCGACGCGATGAAGGGAGCGATAATCTACCAGATATTCCCGGACAGGTTCGCACGTGATTCGGAATTTACGGTGGAGCGCATGATGAATGCGTCACCGAGGGAAGAACGTGTGTATCACGAGGATTGGTATGAGGATGTTGATATCAAGGGTAAGCCGTCGACGGGTTACCTTGCATGCGATTTTTTTGGAGGCTCGCTTAAGGGCATCGAGGAGCACCTTGATTACATTAAGTCGCTCGGTATCGACATCATATATCTGAATCCTATCTTCGAGGCAAGATCCTCACACCGCTACGATACTGCGGACTACCTTAATGTAGACCCTATGCTCGGCGGCAATGAAGCTTTTGAAAGCTTTAAGAGCGCATGTGAGGAGAGGGGAATAAGGATCATATTAGACGGCGTTTTCTCGCACACCGGTGCTGACTCGAGATACTTTAACAAGTTCAAGCGCTACAAGGGCACGGGTGCCTTTGAAGCCTACGAGAAGGGAAAAGAAAGCCCGTACCGTTCCTGGTATAACTTCTACAAGAATGAGGACGGATACACTGTTTATGATTCATGGTGGGGATTCCCGGATCTTCCTAATGTAGATGAGAATGATCTTTCTTACAGAAGGTTTATCTTCGGTGAGGACGGTGTCGTAGATACATGGATGACAAGAGGCGCATCGGGACTTCGTCTTGATGTATCTGACGAGCTTCCTGATTCGTTCATCAGACAGATGCGTGCGACGATCAAGCAGAAGACCAACGGTGAGGGTATGCTCGTAGGCGAGGTATGGGAGGACGCGAGCAATAAGTGCTCATACGGTTCCTACCGTGACTTCATGCTCGGCAATACTCACGACTCCGTCATGGGTTATACGTTCAGAACAGCGGCGCTCGAGTTCCTTCAGGGATATGTCTCCGCGAAGGTATTCAATTCCAGGCTCGAAGGCTTCCGTGAGCGCTATCCTATGGAGAGTTACTACTGCATAATGAACCTGCTGTCGTCGCATGACGTGCCGCGTGTTTATACCATGATGAGCAGGCCTTGTGATACCGATAACAAGGAAGACCAGCAGAAGATATGCGTTCCCGAAGAACACGCTTCTGTGTGTGCCGATCTGTGCAAGCTCGGTGTCGCACTGCAGATGGGTTATATCGGAGCCCCCTGCATTTATTACGGTGACGAGATCCTGATGGACGGATTTAAGGACCCGTTCAACCGCCGTACATATCCGTGGGACAGGATATCCCGTGAGGGTAATGAGCACCTCGAGTATGTGCGTAAGCTTACCGGTGTGCGCGTCAGTAATCAGGTTTTAAGAACCGGATACTACCGCACGGTTTATACGTCGGAGAACGTCATTGCATTCGAGCGTTATCTGGATAATGAGAACCGCGATGCATTCGGAAATACCGTGATGCCTTCTCAGGGCGCGCGTAAGATCATAGTTATTCTTAACCGAAGCAACACGGGCGTTTACTTCAAGCTCGATGACAGCGGTAAGGAGTTTACTGTCAGTGAGGCAGAGAATCCTTCCGTGTCTTTGTCTTCCGATGTCATCACTAACGGAATAAGTTTCAGCCCTATGCAGGTCGGCGTCGCTTCCATGAGTGCTCTGTTCGTTGTTTACGGGTGGAACTGATGGACGTAATTAGCAGCAAGGATAATTCCCGGGTTAAGTATCTGGCTTCACTTCACGACAGCAAGACGGCTCGCCGTGAGGGAGTTGTGTTCATTGAGGGCGTCCGCGGCTGCGGTGACGCATTGGGCTGCGGTGTCGTGCCTTCTGTTGTAATTGCTGATGAGGCTCATGCTTCCTGGGCTCTCGAAAATGCGGACAGATTCGAATGTGAGTGTCTCGTCCTAAGTGAGGCATGCTTTAAGAAGATATCGCAGACGGTTCATCCTCAGGGAGTGGCACTTGTCGCCAAACGGCCTGTGTCTTCAGGTGAAGTGACACTTAGAGGAGACGGCAAGGATATCTTCATGTGCCTTGAGGATATTCAGGATCCGGGCAACCTCGGTACCATGATAAGGATCGCTGATGCTTTCGATTTTACGGGGATTCTCATCACGAAGAATACCGTCGATCCGTTCAATGACAAGGTTATCCGTGCGTCGATGGGTTCCATCTGGAGAGTGAATATTACATCTTTTGAAGATGCAGACGAGATGATAAGTGCTCTTCACGGCAAGGGCGTTAAGATCATTGCCGCAGAACTTCACGGGGACGACTTAGGCAAAACAGGCATAGACCTTCCCGTAGCGTATTTTATCGGGAATGAGGGCGCAGGGCTTAAGCCTGAGACGATAGATAAA
>CAMNNN010000060.1 GCA_946545505.1 uncultured Clostridia bacterium | reverse complement strand
TAACCGACATCGATACGAGCTGCGATACACGGACCGTAAGTCCCGCTACTTCAAATGCCAGAACAATATCGCAAGACGCTGTCATGATACTGAACCATATCAGCGCATTGATTATTGATGATCCCTTCTGAAAACGCTTAAGTGACAGTTCCATATCAAAGCCCCGCCACAAGATCGATGATATTCTTCTTGAACATCTCGAAAGTAAAATTCTCTATTACTCGGGCTCTTGCGGCTTCACCGTACCTGGCACGGAGACCGTCGTCTTCCGCCAGAGTCTTTATGGCCTCGGCATAAGCCTTGCTGTCACCGTTAGGGCACTCGATTCCGGTAACGCCGTTAATGCTGACGTAGTTAACGCCCGATCCTTCTATCGTAAATGTAACCGCAGGGTGACCGAAGTACATACCCTCTGCCAGGGCAAGTCCGAATGCCTCATTCTTCGTGACCGAAGGGAAGCAGAATATATCGCATGTCATAAGTCTTGCACGAAGCTCGACATCGCTTACAAGACCTAAGAACTCGAACTTACTGTCGCCCGCAGCCAGAGCCTTGAGTTCATCCGTAAGAGGACCCTTACCTGTGATACCGACAGCGTAATCATCCCCGAGGAGCTTGGACGCTTCGATAAGATGCTTGAAGCCCTTGTACTCCACGTGACGTCCTACACCGAGGCAGACTGTCTTGCCTTCATACTTTTCTTTGAGCTCCTGAGCCTTCTTCCTTACCTCATCATCGATAACAAGTCTGTTCTCATCGATACAGTTAGGAACGACTACACACTTGCCGGAAGCGGAAGAAAGCCACGGACTCCCCTTCACATAGTTAGGGCTCGTCGCGATGATCTTCGCGGATCTTTTGATAAGATTGGCATTCTGTCCGTTGAAGAACATCTTAAGGAACTTCTGCTTAACGATATCAAGATGCCAGTAAGTAACCAGCTTGATCTCAGGATGCTTCTTAAGGATCTTAAGAAGATGGTGCGTACCGAACGGATTAGGGTAGTGAAGGATCACTACGTCAGGCTTGAACTCATCGACAGCTTCCTTAAGTCTCCTTCCGTACGTCGCGGAAATGGACTGTGATGATATCTTCGCGAAGCATCTGCAGCGGATAACATCCACACCGTCTACCGAGTCTCTTGAATCCTTGGACTCCTTAGGCGTGCCGTGATCGAACGCGAAGATAAGCTGCTCGCATCCGGGAACTTCCTTCAATGCGAGCACCACATCGCGGGCTATCTGCTCCGTTCCGCCTGAGAACGGATAGTAATACTTTGATATGTGTAAGACCTTAAGTCCCATAATGTCAGTCAGCGATATATCCTATTACGGGCTTATCAGTGAGCATGATCAGCTTAAGTTCTTCCTTGATATCCTCGAACTTAGTCTGACCATACTTAACCTCAAGAACGATTCCGTCTACTTCAAGAAGCTGTTTTCTTGCAAGAGGATTATCCATAAGGCTGTCTGCATTGATGATCTTTCTGTCCTTGATCTTATTCTTCATGTTCTTGGCATTCTCTCCGGAACCGATAACAAGAATCGATTTAATATCCGATCCGTAAACTGCGAGGTTGGCTGCAACAGCTTCAAGAGCATCGTTATTGCCGCTTCCGAGTCTGCCCTTCTTACGGAGCCACTTATCGAACTTGGAATTGTGCTTATAAAGCTTCTCCTCACCGTCTCTTACCGAACCGAGATCAAACAGGGAGAATCTGTTTACAAACTGTGACTTGGTAAGTGCAATGCTCGTGATGATATATCTGACCATCAGGATGAGAGCGTAGAACAGGAATGCTGCGAAGAATGCGATGCCTCCGAACTTAACTCCTGTCTTGCAAGCCTCGAGGGGTACGCTCGGCATCTTGTTCATAGTATTAACGATGATATCGCCATGCTGCTTCTGCAGATTCTTAAGGCTCTTGATGTAGATCTCGAGGTTCTCCTGAA
The DNA here is from genome assembly GCA_946545505.1 of uncultured Clostridia bacterium. Lineage (GTDB taxonomy): Bacteria > Bacillota > Clostridia > Saccharofermentanales > Saccharofermentanaceae > Saccharofermentans. The sequence continues at coordinate 6,034 of CAMNNN010000060.1, read as the reverse complement.
GATCTACGAGCTCTTCGGAAGTCTTAGTCTGGAGATTCTGAATCATATCATTCTGAGTGTAGTTAAAGTAGTAGTTAACCAGAGTTACGTTATTCTCGAACATGGTCTCGCTTGTAGCTTCGCTGTATGATTCGAGCTCCTGTGTAATTCTGTCCATGATATCGAAGGCATCATCTGCAGTAACGCTGACGACGTTGATAGAGATAAGTGCTACTCTGTCGATAGCCTCGTCAGTGGAGATTGCCACATTAAGGTCAGTGTTAACATTAGTGCTGTTTGTGGAGCTGCTTCCGGTTGAAGCATCAGGAGATGAACCGATATTTCCGAAAGTAGTATCGGTTACTGTGATAGCTTCCTTAAGGTATCTGATCTCGATGCCGGCATCCAGAGCAAACTCATCAAGATAGTTACCGTTCTTGATGTAGTCTACGTATGAAGCTGCAATTACATTAGCCGCATTAGCAGGAGCGCCTTCAGGTACGGTGATCATGATATCGACCTCAACAGTAGGAACGTACTGAGGGTCAACTCTCATGAGAATGGAATTGTTGTAGTAATCTGTCAATGACATGAGATCACGTCTGCTCTGAGAGATGATGTCATTCATGTTATTGATACTGTCGAGAGTTACGACCTCTTCGAGGATCTGCTGCTCTTCAGCAGTGAGCATCTCATCTGCAGGAAGTTCGATACCGTTCTTCAAAGCATAATTGGTATTATCCTGCTTAGCCTTAAGTGCTGCCGGGTCATCGAGATATTCCTGATATGCAGCAGCAAGCTTAGCTGTCTTGATGCCTTCCAATGTACCCATTACACCGCCGAGAAGGATTGCCGCTATCAACATCAGTGTCAGGGCCTTTCTCCAGTGCAGGAAGCAGTAGGTCAACAGGTCCTTGATATTAATCTCGGTCTCGTCTTCGTTGATGATGTAATTCATTTTCAGATCTGCGCTCATGATTGTCCTCCGAAGGGGGTTATATTGCTTTTGCCATTATACCATTCTTATTATTATTATTTAATAAAGGTACTTGATGTGAAATAGTTGAAATATCTGCGGTCAGCATAAGAAAAGTTATGTTATATGATAACTCGAGCATATGGTGCTCAATGATGAACGAAGCCGCGATCACCCCAACGAATATCATCGCATAGAACATCTTCGAGGATATAAGTCTCAATCCGATAAGCGCATAAATGATGAACAGCACGGCGAGCAATACTATGCCGTACTTGAACAGATACTTGATGTAGGCAGAGTCGTAGAAGATGTAAGTATAGTTTCTTACTCCGCCGTTGGCATTGCCGTTCTCGGCAAAATTCGGGGCTCCGAGAAGCTTAAATCCATACAGTCCGAGACCGGTCTTTCCCAGACTTAATCTGTAGGACGTCATCGCATCGAGCTTAAGCATGAGAGGGCTGCTCTCGCTGTACAGATAAGTAAGCACCATGATGACAGCAGCGCATACCGGCATCAGAACCCACACGAAGACCTTCTTAAGGACCTTGGGCAGCAGGTCCCTATAGCCTGAGATTTTCGCTGCGGCAATAAGGATCAGCATCAGCACGGCACTTCCAAGGTCCGCCCTGGCACTCGTGAAGAAGAACAGCACGGCGAAAACAACAGCTGCCCCCGCGATCTCATACCACGTCACGCGCTTCCACCTTAACAGGAAGTAAGCAGCCGCTATGTAGAACACATGAGCGAAGCAGTCCGTGGGGTAGATTATGCCGAGAGAATGACGGACACTCTCATCAGCACCGTAGTTCGTGAGGAATGTGTAATCAGGTATGATGCCCGTCTGGGAACACAGAAGAGCCAGCAGACTTATGAAGGCTGCAGTGAACACATAGATCGTCAGGATCCTTCTGAACGAGACCTTATATGCGCCCGCAGTAAGCAGCGCGATATCGAGCACCATCGTGTCTCCCCTCGCGATGAGAAAGAACACGCCGAGTCCCATAAAGGCCGCGAGTACGGCTCCGGTCGCGGGACCGATCTCATCGCGGTATATGCTGATCCTGTAGAATGCACAGAAACAAAGGACACCCCTTAGAAGGCTGTAAACAGGCCCCGGAACATCCATTGTAAATGTCGTTGTCTGAAGATAGAAGAATACAAGTAAGCAGGCGAAACCGGCGAGGTACAAGGCCTCAGACAGGATTCTGCCGTCTTTTTTTGCTGCTCCCGGCGATGTCACTTCGATCCCTTCATACCAAGTACGGTACCTATAGTCTTGAAGAATATCTTGATATCGAGACCTATGCTGAAGTTTCTGATGTACTCGTTATCGAGTCTTACTATCTCTTCGAAGTCCTTGATATCGGATCTTCCCGATACCTGCCACATACCGGTGAGACCGGGTTTCATGGCCAGACGGCTCATATGGTGACGTTTGTAATTCTCGTACTCGTCGAGCGTCGGCGGACGCGTTCCGATAAGGGACATGTCGCCCTTGAAGATATTCCAGAACTGAGGAAACTCGTCTATGCTGGTCTTCCTCATGAAGTTGCCTGCAGGGAAGATTCTGGGGTCGTTCTCCATCTTGAACATCAGGCCCTTCATCTCATTCTGGGACATGAGTTCCTTCTTCCTCTCCTCCGCATCTATGTACATAGAACGGAACTTGTACATCGTGAAAGTCTTTCCGTTCTTGCCGACACGCGTCTGCTTGAAGAAGACAGGACCCGGGGCCTGCATCTTGATAACCGGTGCGAGGAAGACTGTGAGAATAGCCGTGAAGAACAAACCTATGACGGAGAATATGATGTCGAAGATTCTCTTGAGTAGCAGCTCACCCATCGTCGCACGGGAGATGGTTGAAGTGATGACCGTATAATTGCCGATCTGATTAAGTGTCGCATTGTACATATTGGGAGTCTCGAGATCCATCGCTCTGTGGACCGTGATACCCATGTTGATGAACTGTGATGCCAGACGTCCTCCGGACTTCGTGAGCATGAACACGTCATTGATAGGATGCATCTTAACGTAGTCGAGCATCTCCTTCTGCTTAATGACGGGGATCCCCATGAACTCGGGCTCGCTGTATGCATCCGTGAAGATGATTCCCTTGAAGTGATAGAAACCGCTGTTATTGTTCATCAGTGTTTTAACGAATGTCTCGGCCGTATCGGTCTGCGCGACGAGAAGGACTCCCGACGAATCGGTTCCGTCTAAGAATTTGATCCTTAAGATGAGTTTCCTGAACGTTCGCATCAGCATCATCACGGCTATATCGAACACGAAGAAATAACCGATCATAAGTCGGGAATAGATCGCGGATACCTTGATGACGTACAGGAATGTAAATAGCGTAAACAGGATCTCGGAATTGAGGATGACTATATTCCATAATTCCTTGAGATGATTCCTCTTAACTATATTCGTATGAGGTCCCGTGAACAGCATGAACACGAGATATGCGAGGATCAGGACCACGTTAACCAGTCTGAACGCCTTCGAATCGTCGGTGTTGCTGTTGGTAAAGATGTGCACGAAGTCTGCCAGGCCGTATCTTGTGATAATGGCCAGGACAAAAGAGATCTCAACGCAGAATAGATCTATGAATATAAAATCAAGATGCTTGATTCGGGAATCGGCTCTGGCGTCCATTCGTCGGGTTTACACCTCTACAGACATGATCTCGATTACAACAGGCTCGAGAGGCTTATCGTTATAGTCGGTCTTAACGGAAGCCACCTTATCGACAACCTCGATACCCTCGATGACCTTTCCGAAAGCGGCATACTGTCCGTCAAGATGAGGAGCATCCTCATGCATGATGAAGAACTGTGAACCTGCGGAATCGGGCATCATGGATCTTGCCATGGAAAGAACGCCTCTTGTATGGATGAGGCTGTTCGGAACGCCGTTGGCTGCGAACTCACCCTTGATGGAATAGCCGGGACCGCCCATACCTGTTCCCTCGGGATCGCCGCCCTGAATCATGAATCCGGGGATGATCCTGTGGAATGTAAGTCCGTTGTAGAAGCCGGAACCTGCCAGCTTAACGAAGTTCTCTACTGTGATGGGAGCAATATCAGGATAAAGCTCAGCCTTGATGTCGCCCATGTCTTTGATCTTTATTGTTACGATAGGATTAGCCATTTGTTATACCTCTTACTTCTTATTTCTGTAGCCTCTTAAGATATCATCTCTGATCTGCCAGAGCTTGGGTGAGAGATCGACATAGAAACTATGAGGATTCTCAAATCTCTTAACTGCATCCCAAAGTGTATCAAGCTGCTTGGTGCAATAGTTTCTGATATCGGAGATTCCCGGCTTATCATATACGAGTTCACCGTTCCTGAATATCTCTACAAGAAGCTTCTTTGTTGTGTAATTTGTAAGTGTCTTCGCCTTCCATGTCTCGACCGGATCGAAGATCTCATAAGGCTCGCCGTCAGGGATAGGCTCGCCCTTGACGAACAGAACATCTGCGAGAGCCTTGCCTGTCTCCTTATCGTAGAATCTTACGATCTCCTTATCGCAGGGAGTGGTAACCTTAGCCGTCGTCTCGGAGATCTTCATCTTAGGGATAACGTTGCCGTCTTCATCCTCTACTGCCGCGATCTTATAGACACCGCCAAATACGGGCTCTGCCTTGGAAGTGATGAGTCTCTCTCCCACGCCGAAAGAATCGATGCATGCGCCCTGTGAGATCAGGTCTCTTATTAGGTACTCGTCAAGAGCATTGGAAACTGTGATCTTACAGTCTGTAAGACCTGCTTCGTCGAGCATCTTTCTTGCCTTCTGAGTCATGTATGTAAGGTCTCCGGAATCGATTCTGATACCGAGCAGTCTCTTGCCCATAGGCTCGAGAACCTCATGTGCGCATCTGATCGCATTCGGAATACCGGACTTAAGCACATCGTATGTATCTACGAGGAGGAGGCACTTGTCAGGATAGGACTCTGCATAAGCCTTAAACGCCTCGAACTCGTCATCGTATAGCATAACCCATGAGTGAGCCATCGTTCCGGAAAGCGGAATATCGAACTGCTGGCCGCAGATCGTACATGATGTACCTGCAGCACCTGCGATATAAGCTGCACGCGCACCGAGAACGGAAGCATCGAATCCCTGTGCTCTTCTGGCACCGAATTCCATTATAGGCCTTCCCTCAGCAGCACGTACGATTCTTGCCGTCTTGGTGGCGATAAGTGTCTGGTGGTTAATAGTACACAGGAGAGCAGTCTCGAGGAGCTGAGCCTGAAGCGCAGGTCCTCTTACCTTGATGAGAGGCTCTCTGGGGAATACGGGAGTACCTTCGGGAACAGCCCATACATCACATGTGAACTTAAAGTTTCTCAGGTAGTCGATGAACTTGTCATCGAATCCGTATCCGCTTAAGAACTTAAGATCATCTTCAGTGAAATGCAGGTTGGCAAGGTAATCGATTACCTGTTCGAGCCCGGCCATAATAGCGTAGCCGCCCTGCTCGGGTATATTTCTGAAGAATGCATCGAAATAAACGATCTTCTCTGCCTTACCGTCATCAAGGTAACCCTTGCCCATAGTAAGTTCATAGAAGTCAGTCAACATCGTCATATTAGTTCTGTTACTCCAGCCGTCCATATATGACCTCCTTAAGTTGCTCACAAAAAGCTCCGGAGGTTTCCCTCCGGAGCCTTAATTATACCATTATTCATTATTCTTATTAAGACTTAATGATTTCCTTAACGGATGTGGCAAGACCTGCAACGCCCTGAAGCTCAGAAGGAATAATGATCTTCGTAGCCTGGCCGTTGGCAATCTTCTCCATAGCCTCGAGGGAACGGATCTTAACGAGTCCGTCATCAGCCTGAACATTCTTGATCATCTGCAGACCCTGAGCCTTAGCCTCGTTGATCTTGAGGATAGCCTCAGCCTGACCTTCTGCCTCACGGATAGCTGCTTCCTTACGAGCCTCGGCACGAAGGATAGCTGACATCTTCTCACCCTCTGCCTCACGGATAGCTGCTTCCTTCTTACCTTCAGCAATGAGGATAGCCTCTCTCTTCTCTCGCTCAGCCTTCATCTGCTTCTCCATCG
>CAMNNN010000059.1 GCA_946545505.1 uncultured Clostridia bacterium | reverse complement strand
TTACTGCAGAAGAGGATCTTAACGAGCCGCTGAAGCAGAGTATGCGTAAGCGTCTTCCCTGGCTTCTCGTCCTGCTCGGCCTCGGCATTGTCGTATCGACGGTAGTCGGTGCTTTCGAGAAGGTTGTCGCGCAGCTCACGCTTATAGTCGCATTCCAGTCACTCATCCTCGACATGGCAGGTAATGTCGGCACACAGTCGCTTGCTGTCACCATCCGTGTTCTTACTGAAGTCAATCTTACTTTCAAGCAGAAGGCACGCCTCGTCGCGAAAGAAACACGCGTCGGCATGTTTAACGGAACTTTGCTCGGCGCGGCATCGTTCCTGCTCGTAGGACTGTACCTGATGCTGATAAAAGGAAGGGACCCCTTAAGCGCATTCTCCATTTCGGGATGCATCGGTCTGTCGCTTCTTGTTGCCATGATCATATCGAGCACTATCGGCACTCTGATACCGCTGTTCTTCAAGAAGATCAAGGTAGACCCCGCCGTCGCATCCGGCCCGCTCATCACGACCGTAAACGACCTCGTAGCTGTCGTAACTTATTACGGCATGAGCTGGATTCTCTTACTTAATGTACTTGACCTGCACTGATCTTATTGATCTATTTCTCACTGACCGGCAGGACCGCGAAGGTTGCCGGCCTCATTGAGAGATACATCGGATGCGATACTGAACGGATAATCACCGTAACTCCATATCCGGACGATGAAGTCCTCGTTCACAGACTGGTGCGCGAGAACGGGCCGCTGCACAGGCCAAAGATACGCGAACTGAACCACGATATTAGCCGCTACGGGATCGTGATACTAGGTATGCCCGTATGGAACAACGGCATACCCGCCCCGATGATGTCTTTCATCGAATCCGTCGACTGGCGGGGCATAAAGGTGCACCCGTTCTTCACTTCAGGAGGACTTTACGTCAACGCATATTCACAGCTTCAGCAGACATGTAAAGGGGCCGGCATAACCGACCCCCTGTACATCATCTTTAACAGCAAAGGTGAACTCGCTCAAATCAAAGAAGATCAATTGGGATAAAGCTGCGTCGCACCACCGGGCTCAGCGAAAGCGCTGTTACTGTAGTACACAACTCCGTTATCCCCTTCATATACATAATCGTAACTTGTCGATATCTGTACACTTGAACCATCCGACAGAGTGTAATCGTTCTGGTCGAATATGTAATCGGAGAACTGATCACTCGAGTATGTTCCGTAGTTCATATTACTTTCGACGGATGCAAACGTCATGGCCGTCATGGCGGCGGCATAAGCGCTGCTCGCGGCACACTGCATGTTCCAGTTGTTAATTACATCCGACGAGATCTCCCCTGCGAGGGCTTCGTTGAAGTCAACGAACTCATCATTAACCTTGGTGTTGTCTATGAATACCTGGAAGATGTTATCGTGATTCTCCTCATAATCGCTCATGGGGCACACCATTACGTAATAACCCGGAATGTCCCAGAAGATCGATGTATCTGAGAAGCCGTAGCCCGCTGTCGTAATCTGATACGCCTTTACCTCACATAGAACGCAGATAGCGCACTCAACTCCGTTCAGCTGAGCGGAATACAGTCTCTGCGCCGCAGTCATCTCAGACCAGTCAAGAGTCATGCCCGGGACCTGTCCGGATTCAAGAAGCGAATAGTACTCCGCTTCCCTTGAGTTCGAATACATCTGATAATTCGACATATCCTCATCGCCGACATAAACTGCACCGGGAGCTATAAGCGCCGCGATCTCGTCACAGCACGCCGACGCGTCCTCGTAAGTCTTCATGAATATATAAAGCTGCTGATCCAGCTCGCCCTCATTGTGGGAAAAATAACCCGAGGACACCCTCTGCATATAAAGCTCTCCCGCCTTGTAGAAAAGCATCGCATCTGCACTCTCGCTTATGAGCGTCTCCGATACTCTCAGAGGATAACCGAGACACGTGGTGTCATCACAGCAGTTAACGGTGGTCTCTGCCGTGAAACCGGCAGGAACGGCAACCTGTCCCAGTGTGGCCGTATCCCACATCATCGGCTCAAGCGAGAAACTGTAAACAGGGGCATCATCCTCAACTGGAGCCGTCTCAGTCGGTCTTGCAGTTGTTTCCGCCGGCTCCGTCTCCGTAGTATCAGGTCTGTTGAATCCGGAATTTCCCGATCCGCCGTTGCTCCCGGATCTTCTTGAATCACGCTTGGAACTACCTGTTGAACAGCCGCACAGAAGGAGCGACAGGATTATTACAACACTTAAGAATCTTCTCATATTAATACCTCCTCCGATGTACTGTATAAGAGAATTTTACAATGAAAAACAGGCGTAAATACGCCTGTTCATGCTTTATTAACTATAAGTTAAAATGTAGTCAATAACGCTCTTACGAGCGACCTTCCGCACAAGCGAAGCGCGGAGGACTTGAGCGAGCAAAGTGTTATTGACTATCCCACTGCTTCTCGGATTTCTTGATCTTAAGACCTTCCTCGAATGCCCTCGCGATAACGGGACCGATGCCTCTGTAAGCATGGATCGATGCATCGTAGATGATGGGCTTCATCTTATCAAGATCGACATGTCCGTCAGCAGTCATAATAGACTCATCCGCCTGCTGTCCGACGATCTCGCCTACGAGGATACCCTCATCGGCATTCCAGCTCTTTACCTTGCACTCGAGTGTAAGCGGGAACTCCTCGATGATAGGAGCATTAACATTATCACTCTTATGCTCGTGGCATCCTGCCTTAACTATCTTGTTGATGGACTTGCCGGACTCAACTCCGAAGTAATCGCAGATTGTTACCGTATCAACAGTACCGAAAGCCACAGTGAACTCACCTGTCTTCTCAAGATTCTCGGTCGTCTTATGCTTAGACAGCGAGATGGTGATCTCATTAAAATCTGTCTGTGTTCCCCATGCCGCATTCATCGCATTAGGCACGCCGTTCTCATCGTAAGTTCCGATGATGAATACCGCCTCGGGCAAGATTACGCAGTTGTGCGGATCGATCGTTACACTCATCTTCAAATCCTCCTGTTATCCAAGTATTACATTACCGCCCGTAAGATAGACTATCAGGGCAATTATCCAGAAACTTAAGACCAGCATGACTATGCCGATCCATACAACTCTCATGACCTTCCAGACACTTCTGCCGACGATCTTCGAATCGTCGAGAGCACGCTGGGCAGCGGTCCTCTTCTCAATATTCTGATTGGCTGCACGGTACATGTAATAACCGCATTTACTGCAGACCGTTCTGTTACCGTTCTCTGTCTTGCATCTGGGACATATCATGTTAATAATTATACCATTGTAATATTTATTAAGGTATAATCGTTTACATGAAAGATACTGTTTTATATATTGTCGTACCCGTATACAAAGACGCAGAAGTAATCAAGGTAACGTGCCCTCTTTTCCTGGGCCAGCTTTTTAAGATGCGTGACGAAGGTCTCATCAGCGACAAGAGCCGCGTGCTTTTCGTTGACGACGGAAGCGGAGACGATTCCTGGGATATGATCAAGCAGCTGACGGCAGAGAACAAGCCCTATGTTAAGGGTATCTGCCTGTCACGTAACAGAGGTCACCAGAATGCAGTTACCGCAGGTCTTCTCGAGGTGAAGGATATGTGCGACGTCACTATCACCATCGATGATGACGGACAGGACGACATCGGAGCCATGACGCAGATGATCAAGGAGTACGACAACGGCTGTGAGATAGTTTACGGCGTAAGACAGAACCGCGATACGGATTCTTTCATGAAGCGCTTCACGGCGCAGACCTACTATAAGACACTCAACGTTCTCGGAGCAGACGTTATCTATAATCACGCTGACTACAGACTGGTCTCTTCGAGAGCACTTCAGGAATTCGCTAACTTCCATGAGGTCAACCTCTTCTTAAGAGGTCTCTTCCCCATGGTAGGCTTCAAGAGCACATGCGTTTACTACGACAGACACGAGAGAATGGCCGGCAAGGGACACTACTCCATCTCCAAGCTGTTCGGTCTCGCATTCGATGGTGTAACGAGCCTTTCTGTTAAGCCTATCAAGATCATCACATGGTTCGGCTTTATCGTAGCTCTCATCAGCTTCATTCTTCTTATCTACACACTCATCGTACACTTCGTGCAGAACACGCCTCAGGGCTGGGCGAGCACATCCTGTATCATCTGTTTCCTTTCCGGTATGCAGATGATGAGTATCGGTGTTATCGGTGAGTATATCGGTAAGATCTATCTCGAGACCAAACAGCGTCCGAGATACATCATCAGCGACCGCTGCGGCGAAGATCAAAAAAACTGATCTTCTTGCGCGCGCACTGTTCCGCTTCATTAATATAGAGACTTACATCCTTGACGTTAGGGCAGCGCTCGTATCTGCCGTCAGGGAATGCGCGCTTACTCATGGCACCTGCGCCGACTGACAGCACACTGCTGTCGTAGCTCATCATCGCGACATTATAGACATTATGCGTCCCGGGCTTGCAGAATCCTGTATTCTCGAGTCCTAATTCGGTATCCTTCTGGCGGTACATGTAGTACGGCACATAACCTTTGTTAAAGAGATATTCATACGCCTCCCTGACAGCCTTATCGACATCGCCTCTTCCGTCTGTGTTAAGCACGTCATCGCGGCTCATACCGGCACGTCTTTTCTTGTAGAGCGTATGTATCGTGATATTCTCGGGATCGAGTTCTGCGACCTTCTTCACCGACTCGAGAAAATCATCCGCGGTCTCATACTTAAGCCCCGCGATAAGATCCATGTTGATCACTTCGAATCCCATCTTCCTGCTCATCTCGTAAGTCCTTATGACATCTGCTGCCGTATGCGCGCGGTTTATCTTCCTTAAGGTCTCGTCCCTCATCGTCTGCGGGTTGATGCAGATTCGTCCGGCACCGTTATCACGCATGGCGCGAAGCTTACCCTCGGTAATCGTGTCAGGGCGTCCGGCTTCCACGGTAAACTCAGTCTGCTCCCCTGTTCGAAAAGCTTCTCTCATCGCACCCAATACCGCACTCATATCACTCTCGTCGAAGACGGTAGGCGTTCCTCCGCCCATGTACAGGGTACCGGGAGTCTCATCTATGTAAGGCGCGAGCGTATTCATCTCGAGTATCAAAGCCTTCGCATAATCATGGAGGCGGTCCAGATGTTTCATCACATCCTGCGCGATGAACGAACAGTATGCGCACCTTCCGGGACAGAAAGGGACTCCGGCATATACGTTGAGTTTCTGTGAAGCCTTCCGTGCGATCTGCTGTTCGAGTTGTGCGCATGTACACGCAAGTCTCGCCTTATCTTCTCGGACAAAGTACTTATCCATCAGAGCGCGATAATCGAAGTTCTCTTCACAGGCGACCACCGTCGGTCGGATTCCGGTAAGGCAGCCCCAGGGAGCCGTAATGCCCGTTATTTCGCTCAGGCGCACATAGAGGTCTCGTTTCACCTGCCGGTTCACGGGAAGCTCAGAAGAGGTATCTGCGGCGCTTATAAGCGTCATGTCGGGACCGTTGTCGCACACGACGCACCCGTTCTCCCTGTCCTCGCGGCAGGGCCCGTAGAAAAGCCTTACGACATCGACGATGCCGTAGTAGTTGTCGTGTCCCTGAAGGATGACCTTAATCATGGCTTCTTACATATCTGCAGTAGTACTCGACGTAAACGTCCTGCGGGACCTCGTAAGTCTGCGTACCGCCCTGCTGCCCATTGGATTCAAGGAATGCGTTGTTGGCGTCCTCGGAGAAGTATGAGATAAACTCGGCGATAAGACCGTCCTCGAAGCTGTCGAGGTACTGCCCGTATGCAGCCATGTCGCGCATAACCGGTCTGATGGTATCGAGCGCGGAATAGTTCGGTATCTCCGCTCCTTCATAAGCCGCATACTCTCTGACGGTTCTCCACAATCTCATGAAGATGTAATAATAGCCTGCATATCTGAAGTCCGCCCGCTCCGAATTGATGCAGCTTAAAGCCGCGATAGTATTGCAGTCAGTCTCACTGCCGTACCCCTTGGCATGGCAGATCTCGTGGCACATCGTTATCGGCAGGTGCAGGACATCAAGATAGTCCGTATTGATATTGGCCTCGCCGAGGAACGGATCGTACATACCGACGATATCGGTATAACGCCAGAAATTGCTGAGCCATACGGCTTTCGCGCGGATGTAGTTCTGACTGAGGCCTAAGTTGTAGTAGTGGTCGAGCGAGCTTACCGCGACATTGGCCTCGTAGACCATAGATTCGAAGCTCATGCTCACATGCGCGACACCGTTGTAGTCCTCTCCCAGAGCCTGACGCGCCTCGACCATGCCGGCGTAAGCCCACCTTAAAGTCTCTTCATAATCCGAGTAAGGTCTGATCTCTTCACTGTAAAGATGCATACTCTTACGTACGGGAGTCCTGTGGTAATTGATCCCAAGCATAGCCTCGAATACGAGCGCCCCGATGATCGCGATGATCGCGAGCGTACGCAGCACAAGATAAATGAAGTGGAACATGTGGTGAAGGCTCCTGTTGTGGCACAGGCTCACGCACTTGATCAGGAACAGGATAAAGAGCACGAAGATGCTGAGCGAACCTACGACTACAAACATCTCCGTAAGCGATGTCATGAACATTCCGCTGATAGCTATGGGAAGCATCGAGATCACAGGAAAGATCTTCACGCTGTAGAAGTCCGCGGCATCGCCTTTCAGAAACAGTGACGGCAGGAAATATGCGACCGGTATAAGAGCGATGAGAACAACAAGAAGTACGCATCTTCCGATAACGCGCCCCTTCGTAAACTTCACGGTCTCATTCTTAAGCTGATAACGCACGTCAGACTCGTCCTGTAAGCATAAAGATAAGGTACAGCAAGCCGTAGATCACAGGCTGGTGAACAAGGTAGATTATAAGCGAGTGTCTTCCCATAAACTCCAGAGGTCTCGTGAATGCTCTTATGCCCTTCCCCGCCCCTGCGAAAAGTGTCTTCTTCTCTTTATACAGCAGGCGTCCTGCCGCAGCTCCTATAAGGAATACTCCGAGCCACGGGATGAGCGGCATATAGTCGGCGACCTCGGGTTGTCCCTTTACCATGATTCCGAGCGGGTACAAAAGCATATTGTCGTATTCGTAATCGAACATACTAAGCTCGTTATTAGCCATGCATACCCACAGACCGAACAGGATAAGGATAAACGTCAGCTGTTCCGGCTTAATCTTCGTCTTCTTCTCGATAAGCGCTATAAGTGCATATACCAGAGTCGAGACGGACAGCATATGAAGCACATTAAAGATGATAAGGCACTCTATGCCGATCTTATATGTGATGAAGCCCGTTACTACCGTGAAGGCCATTGCGACGAGCAGAAGTCTGCCGCCTCTTTTGAAGTTGTTACGTGAGAATGTGCAGCAGATTCCGGAAAGGCCGACGAACAGCACGATTATGATCGGATGCACGAATGACCAGAACCATGCGGTCCTTAAGTATCCGAAAGTGTCGAACCCGAATTCATATCTGATGTCATACGAGAAATGCATGAACATCATCATTACAATAGCGACTCCTCTGAGGGCATCGAGTTCGAAGGCTCTCTGCTTCTTATCAGCCATTACTTGCTTCCCCCTGCGAGGCTTGCACCGATAGCAGTAGCATATACAGCATCCTCGGGAATGATGAAGTTGGCTTCATAAAGATTACGGAACATCTCGAAAGTCTTCTCACACTGATCGAACATGGTGAGCTGACCAGTGAACACGACGTCTTTGATACCTACAGTCCTGGAAGACAGAACCGCCATCGTACCTATGGACTGATAAACCAGGTTGAAGATTCCGCAGATCTTATCGGAATTGGTAAGATCATCAGCGGCTTTACCGAAATTAGAAGCCGTTACATCCTTGGCAAGTCCGGGAATCTCCGTCTTCGAGATATCACCGATATTAAGATCGACTCTGTTGATATCGCCGTTCATTGCAAGCTCCGAGAGTTTCTCCGGATCGTGAATACCGATCAT
>CAMNNN010000058.1 GCA_946545505.1 uncultured Clostridia bacterium | reverse complement strand
TTCCCAAGCTGAATGTCGCGAGTTCGAGCCTCGTAACCCGCTCCATGCTAGCGCTACGGAATAGCTAGTTTTTCCGCAAATGCCCAAGCGACGGGCGTTTGCGGATTTATTTTTGCCAAAAATCCCGGGCAAAAAGTTTACCTGAACGGAGCTAACTTTTGGGCGATTTTGGGATTTTCGGGCCTCGAACGCGAACCAAGGGGTATTATTCGGACTTTTGAATCCTGAAGAAACTGTACCGTTTTGAAGATGTGTGTGAACGGATATCCAAGTATGTTATGTACTAAACAGCGGGAGAACATCCTATGCAATCGGATACGATACCCCTGATGTGTCAGAAATCAACAATCAGTTAACGGACTGTAAAACATTGTTTTTTCGACTATTCCGCACCTATTATCCGTGTTAGAATCACGTTAATAGTAGCGTAAAGGAGGAAGTAATTATGGCAGATAAGAAAAAAGAATTATCACCCGAGCAGCTTGATGAAGTAAACGGCGGGTTGATCATCGAATACGAGAAGCAAAAATCAGGTACGACTTCCTACGCCATTGCTGATGAGAACACACTTACAATAGTACCCGGCGGACCGGATCTTGAGTCAACTATAAGGATGGCGGAGGAAATGGGAGCTGACACAACAGTTCATCATGTGGTTCTGAAGAATCATTAACTGAGAAGGATCAAAATAGAGCTTCGGTGGTTGCCGGAGCTCTTATATATGGGTATGTCTCATGCCTGATTACGACTTATTCTCTTTGTAGTATTGCTGCTTCTCGTTGTACATGTTCGCGTCGGATTCGCTTAAGAGTTCGTCGATGGATTTCTTGCCGTCTGAAGAGTAGCTGTAGCCTATGGAGCAGCTGTATTTGGTGGCATCTACTAATTCGTGTATACGGTGGGTGATTTTAACGACATCATATTCCGATATCTTACGGCATACGACAACGAATTCGTCGCCGCCTATTCTGTATACGGGGTACCTGTACTTGACTCCGTTTAAGAAACATCCTGCTATAGTTGATATCGCCAGGTCTCCGGCTGCGTGTCCTTCGGTATCGTTAATGGTCTTAAGACCGTTCATATCGATAGATATAATCGCTCTGATTTCTTCAGGTTCATTCGATATATCAGAGTAATATGCCTGACGGTTGAGAAGTCCCGTGAGCGGATCGCGCTTAGTGACCTGAAGGATCGAGAATACATAATAAACGTAGATGGATATACCAATCGTTGAACAGAAGAGCTTCGAATAGTCCTTGCCGATAAGAAACGGCATTATGAGTCCGGCGAAGAAAGAGAAGCCAAAATAGATTATCGGAATCCTCTCGAATGCCAGTTTCGAACTGTTTCTGATCATAAGAGCGACAAGCCATACGCAGTAAACTCCTATCATTATATATGGTACAAGACCGAGAGGACCGCGCTTCATCGCTCCGCTTTCATCGAAGAAGAAAACAACACCTGTAGGAAGTGAAATGAAGTTGATTATCGTAGTTATTATGGCCGGTATAAATATGTACCACCGCTGTCTTTTGATAATTGTGTAGATAATCTGAGCAATAAGGAAAGGAGTGCTGCTGTATCTTATCGCTATAAGAATGGCTCTGGTCGTCAGGTGTTCGCCGTCATCAACCAGTCTGAACTCGATGAAGACCAGGATGGAAAGGATAAATACTTCGGCAATCAGTGCATACATACGAAGAACAGTCGTCTTATTCAGGAAAACCGTGGTAATAAGGGAGGCCGTGAATCCCAGAAGAATCATCAGCAAAGGCCAATTCTCAATTACGTACTCTGTGAATATCATAACTCCCTCATATGCCGTGATCCGGCTGAACAAAACCTATAAATTTATTTTAAACGCGTATAATACCACTGACAATATTTAAAGAATGAATTAAGAGTAAATTATGCCGGTAGGAAAGAAGCCCGGACAGACCTTGAGTAAGGTATAATTGCATCATGAATAAACTCATCGTAACAATACTGATATGTTTATCTATCGTGCTTACTGCGTGTTCTGATTATCCGAAGACCGAGACTGTTCCGGAAACTACGGCAGAATCGTCAGCTGAGCAGACATACTCCGCAGCTTGTAACAACCGGCTTTTTGAGGATTTGCAAAGCGGCGGCACAGTATGCTTTATCGGTGACAGTATCACAGCCGGAACAGCGACAGAGGGGATTTCGTGGTATCAGCCGCTTCAAGCTTTCATAACCGGAGAGGTTATCAATGTCTCAGAACCGGGTTGGACATCGGTCAGTCTTGTACAGGACGTTGAAGAATATCCTCAGGCCGACATATATATTATAGCGATTGGGATCAATGATGTTCTTTATATCGATCAGGCGTTCGGTGCCGCATCAGTAGAAGAATTCATAGATAACCTTGATACTCTTGCAGGAATGCTGACGGATATCAATCCGGAAGCTACTATGTACTTTATTACGCCGTGGCCGTTTCTTAATTTCCCCGATGAGGCGTATGAAGTCCGTGACGAGTTCGTCGAGGCGATGATTGAATGGTGCGACGGGGAGCAAAGAATCTGTATCGATCCCAATGATACGATAATGGATGTGCTCGAAGAGGTTGATACTTCAGTCTATATGTGGAATGATTATCATCCGGATGCCCCCGAGGGTGTCGGACTTTACAGTTACGCAGTAATACAACAGGAAGCATGCAAATGACAGATATTGATCTTATTCTCTATGACTTGGACGGCACTATCTGGGACTCGGTCCCTCTTATTATGGATTGCTTTAAGCATGCATATATCGAAGTGCTCGGCGAATGCCAAAGAACTGACGAAGACCTTATGAGCTATATCGGACGTCCGCTTCAGGATACTTTCGCCATGCATGATGAGGAGACGAAGCAGAAGCTTCTCGACTCCTATCTTGTATACAACCACATGCTGCTCGATCAGGATGCGATCCCTATGTTCCCCGGAGTCATCGACGACCTTAATGCGATTAAGAACGCGGGCATAAAGCAGGGGGTAGTGACGAGCAAACGCCACCGGGCGGCTGATGTAACGCTGAAGTTTAAGGGGCTTTTCGATTTCTTTGATGTTTATATATGTAAAGAGGATACCTTAAAGCACAAGCCTGACGGTGAGCCTCTGATCGTCGCTGCCAATAAGGCCGGTGTAGAAGATATGAGCAGAGTCATCTATGTAGGTGACGCGCTTCCGGATGCACTATGCGCGAAGAATGCAGGAGCGAAGTTCGCACTGGTTGAATGGACTAGAATGAATAAAGCCGATATCTTAAGACAGGCCCCGGAGGGTTCGAAGGTCATCTCGGATTTACGAGAATTAGTTGTTGACAAACTATGACCTCACCCATATAATAATCAGGCACGCGGGATTAACTCAGTGGTAGAGTGTCACCTTGCCAAGGTGAAAGTCGCGAGTTCAAGTCTCGTATCCCGCTCCAGCTGATGACTCGCTTCGCTTATGCGGAGCGAGTTTTTTATACCCCATTTTACATTGTGCTATAATCCACTTGTAAGCAGGGGGCGTCGATATGATATCCGGTAGAAGATTAACCAAAGCCATAAGTGTAATCTCCGTCAGCGGACTTATTGCGCTCACGGGCTGTTCTCTTCTTGACCCGGAAGCGACGTTCGCTCCTCCCCCTACGACTTCAGCTGTTCAGGGTAACGGACCGGATACGATCTCGGTATCTTTGGAATCTGCGGATACAACGGAAACTACGCAACTTTATATGGCTACAGAGAATCTGGATTTCAGTGACTTCATTTTCATAGGTGACTCGAGAACTGTCGGAATGGGACAGCATCTTGATCTCGACACGATAGCTGAGGTCGGCGTCGGATATTCATTCCTCATGGGCCATTACGACGAGATTCTCGCGATAGAAGGCAAGAATATCGTCTTCAACTTAGGCGTAAACGATCTCGCGAATGTCGATGATTACATAGAGTTCTTTCAGCGCCTTCCGGAGGATTTCTGCTTCGACAACAATATTTATGTTGTATCGGTCAATCCCACATCAGGTTCGTACGCGAGTATGAACGGCGACATCGATTACTTTAACGTACAGCTGTCTGACAGTCTTCCGTCCACGTGCAAGTGGATCGATACATGCTCATTCTTAAGAGAGGCAGGCTTCGGTACTGTAGACGGACTTCATTACGACGCTCAGACTTATGAGCTGATCGCGAATCTGATCTATAACAACGTAATGCTTTACCAAAGCTTAGGTTACTGATATGCACCACAGAAAACTTACGGCTTCCATTCTTACGGCAGGGATGATCCTGTCCGTTAGTGCCTGTTCCAAACCTGTAACGGAGACTTCCGAAGTGACGGTTCCGACTACAACGGCTGAGACTTCTGAGACGGCGGTTACGGAAGCACTCGCTCCCGTCATTCAGCCCCGTGAACCCGAAGTGTTCGATGAGCCCGCGATAGATGCGGCCAATGCGGATAATTTCGCGACGCTTCTGACTGACCTTGTTTACACATACGAGAACCCTTCCGGATCAGATGAGGAGACTATCAATCAGGATCTTGAGGCTATCCGTGAAGTAAGCGGGGCCGACTATGAGATCGCGTGTTCCGTCGCAGATAACTGGCAGGCGGTATTCATCGATCCGTCGTATACGCTTAACTATTATCAGGGCGAGGACAATGCTCCTGAAGTCGCCTTGGAAGGTATTCCGGATTCCGCTTCACATGCGATCGTCATACTCGGCTATGAGTTAAGTGACGGCGGGATGCAGCCCGAGCTTATCGGACGTCTTGATACCGCTGCTTCACTGGCACATGCATATCCCGAGACGCTGATCGTCTGTTCAGGCGGAGCGACGGGTGTGAACAACACTTCCGGCAACACTGAAGCCGGCCTTATGCGTGATTATCTCGTGGAGGAGTGCGGCATCGATCCCGCACGTGTCTTCACCGACGAACGTGCCATGACAACAGCCGAGAACGCGATCAATACTTTCGCCATGCTGCGCGAAAATGACGTGCACTCCATCACTATCGTCACATCCGGTTACCACATGAAGTGGGGACAGGCGGTTTATAACGTAGTGGCGGCGCTCTACAGCAGCCGAGTGGACTACGATATCGTGAGCATCTCTAACTACTGCTACGACACGGAGCCTGAGTATGAGATCTACCGTCTGGGTGACAGATTTGCCGCTCATCAGATCGGTGAGATACTTGGGTTACCCGAATCTGCTTTGCAGTCGATACCTTCGGTTTTCAATTAACCTATCGGACTGATATAATATTCAAAACATGATTTGGAGGTGACATTATGGCTGTTACTGCTGTAAATTCAGATAATTTCAATTCCGAAGTAATTGAGGCATCAGGCCTCGTGCTCGTGGATTTCTGGGCTCCCTGGTGCGGCCCCTGCAAGATGCTCGGACCTGTTATCGATCAGCTTTCAGGAGAGTATGACAACATTAAGTTCTGTAAGTGCAACGTCGATGACAATACGGATCTTGCTGCATCATTCGGTGTATCGAGCATTCCTTCCGTAAAGCTGTTCAAGGGCGGTGAGATCGTCTCCGAGTCGCTCGGATTCAAGCCGCTTCCTGCCATGAAGCAGTTCATTGACTCAGCTTTGTGATCAGGTCTTAAAATCGGGTAGAAGTTCGTCTCCGGACGCATCCTCCTGAAGGAAAGCGTTCTCCTGACCCAATATTGACAGATACTCTGCCGCAGCCGCGTAATGGCCCTGCGGCAGTTTTCTTTGCAGGAAATCCGGCAGCTTCATATCAGGGTACCTGTATTCGAAAGGCGTGTACTGGTTCATGAGACTGATGTACGCATTATTACCGAAGCGTCCGCACAGGTAATCGAGTACCTTCTTCGTGTCGAACAGCTGTCCCGGCAGCATCAGGTGCCTTATAAGAAGTCCGCGCTTCATGAGGCCGTCGCTTCCGATGACGGCGGGTCCTGTCTGACGGTACATCTCGTCTAAGGCTTCACAGCACACTTCGAAATAATCCTTCGCCCCGCACAGCTGTCCCGACAGGGAGGATGAGAAGAACTTCATGTCAGGCATATAAATGTCCACAAGACCTTCCAGAAGCTTAAGCGAGTCAACGGATTCATATCCGCCCGAGTTGAATGCGACGGGGATGGTAAGGCCTTGTTGCTTAGCTATGGCTACTGATTCGGCGACGGTCGGGATGAAGTGACCGGCAGTTACGAGGTTTATATTGTGTGCATGCTTCTCCTGAAGCTCAAGGTAGACCTTCGCGAGTTCCGAAGCGCTGTAAGTTATGCCCCGTCCTGTCGTGCCGCGTGAGACATCGTAATTCTGACAGAAAACGCACTTAAGGCTGCACCCTTCGAAGAAAACGGTTCCGCTTCCGTTCGTGCCCGATATTACCGGCTCTTCGCCGTAATGAAGTGAGTATATGTTAACTACGGGTTCGCTTCCCATACCGCAGACGCCTCGGCCGCCGTCGAGCCGGTTGACTCCGCATTTCCTGGGACATATTAGGCAGTTTTCATATTTTGAAGCAATATCCTCGTCGCGCATATGGAAATTATAATATATGGCATTTCGTTTTTTGAGTGTTACAATCTAACGTGGAAAAACGGAAGTATATGGTTTTGAGGAGTATAAAGGCAATATGACAGCCGGAAAGAAGCGCGGTTTCTCTACTGTTAACGCACTGCTTGTAGTGGTGGCTGTGCTTTTTGTGGCAGTGGATGCTGTTTACGGAGCCATGTTTTACGGCAAGGTCCGTGACTGCTTAAGTGACCGTGTCGTTATAGAGACGGGAAGTGATATAACTCTCGATCTGTTTGTCCACGAGCAGCTCCCAGGAACTTACTTCGTTACCGACGTTTCACAGATTAATACGATGGTTCCGGGTTCCTACGGAATCAAGGTTAAGACCTGCGGCATCACAAGAGACGCCGTGCTCGATATTGTAGATACGACTGCACCTTCTGCGGCTGCGGTTCCTCAGGTTATCTTTCAGGATGATGTTCCGGAGGCTTCGGGTGTGCTTACGGATGTTTATGACCTTGCGGCAGTGACGATCGCTTATGTGAATCCGATGGAGGCTCCAATCGAAGGCGGTTCCTATGAGGTTCCCGTGAGAATTACCGATGCGTATGGCAACGAGACTATCGTTAATGTTCCTTTCGAGGTTACTGCAGATACGGCAGCACCTTCGCTAACGGTGCCCGAATGTGTTTACGCTTACATCGGAGGCAATGCCTCTTACCTGGAGGGCGTCGAGGTCTCGGATGACTTCGATCCGAACCCTGTTGTCGAGGTTGACCTGTCACAGGTCGATAACGAGACCGCAGGAGTTTATACCATCACTTACACTGCTACTGATGCACACGGCAATTCAGTGTCGAAGACGGCTGACCTCATCCTCGAAGTTATGCCTGAGACATTCCTCGAGAGAAGCGAAGTTTACGGTTATGCCGCTGACGTTCTGTATAACCAGGTGCTCGGAGGCGAGCCGGTAGAGAATTTCACTGATGTCGAAGTTGCTTTCCGTATATTCGACTGGGCTCACCGCAATATCGGCTACACGGGTACTTCCGATAAGTCTGACTGGACTATCGCGGCAGTCGACGGCTTCGATACACATACCGGAGACTGCTACACATATTACGCAGTATGCAGGGCAATGCTCGATGTCGCAGGTATAGAGAACGTAAGAGTCGAGAGATACCCGATAACGACTTCTCCGCATTACTGGAACCTGATCAAGATCGACGGGCAGTGGTACCACTGCGATGCATGCTCATTCATGGATGTATCGGGATTTGTTTTCATGCAGATCGATGAAGAACTTGATCATCATCACGAGTTTAACGGAGCAACAGTTCCGCCCAGAGCCACGGTGTCGGTTCAGGACAGACTCGATTTTACTAACTTAACGATGGAAGAAATAGACGAGTAATGAGAAAACACGAAGGCGGACGTAAACAGATAAAGACTCCCGAGAGGATCGTAAGGGCGCGCGGCAGAAGGGCGAATTATGCCATTATTATCATCGTGCTCCTTATCGGTATCGGCTTCATGGGTTTCCGCCTTTATAAGCACCATCT
>CAMNNN010000057.1 GCA_946545505.1 uncultured Clostridia bacterium | reverse complement strand
TTACCCACTTGATCTTCTCGTCGTAGATATCCTCCTTGAAAGCCTTGGAGTTACCTGCTTCCTTATAGTGCCAATGCGCAGCGATTCCGTACTCGGCTTCGATGTGCATACTGTATGTTCTTATCTGAACTTCGAACGTCGTCTCGCCGAACGTCTTTCCTCCGGGGCGCTTTACCGTCGTGTGAAGCGACTGGTAACCGTTCTCCTTCGGGTTCGCTATATAGTCCTTGAATCTTCCCGGAAGCGGCACGAACATCGAGTGTACGATACCCAAAGCCCTGTAGCAGTCAGCGATCGAATCTACGATGATCCTGCACGCGAACATATCGTAAATGTGGTTGATGTCGTTATGTCTGTTGTCATGAAGCTTCTTATAGATGCTGTAGAAGTGCTTGGGTCTTCCGTCGACATCATAGTGCTCCATGCCGTCGTCTTTAAGCTTGTCTGATATCTCGGCGACAACGTGTGCCATGAAAGCCTCACGCTCGGATCTCTTGGATGAGATGAGTCCTACGAGTTCATAGTAACCGTCGTTATCGAGGTAACGCAGGCACAGATCTTCAAGTTCCCACTTAATCTTAAAGACACCGAACTTCTCTGCGAACGGTGCGTATATATCGAGCGTCTCGCGGGCCTTCTCGACCTGCTTCTCGGGAGTCTGATACTGCATGGTACGCATATTGTGAAGGCGGTCCGCGAGCTTGATCAGAATTACTCTGGGGTCACGCGTCATGGCGAAAAGCATCTTACGCGTATTCTCCGCCTGCATCTCTTCCTTGCTGTGCGAGGAGATCTTATTGAGCTTGGTAACACCTTCAACCAGAAGCGTTATCGTGGAGCCGAAAGCTTCCGTAAGCATTTCGGAGTCGGCAGCTGTATCCTCGATCGTGTCGTGCAGAAGCGCTCCTGCAAGGCTCTCGGCATCGACCTCGAGTTCCGCCAGGATCTCTGCTGTCGCGATGGGATGGATGATATAAAGCTCACCGTTCTTGCGCTGCTGATTGCGGTGTGCCTTGAAAGCGAAGATAAAAGCTCGCCTTATAAGATCCTGTTCCTTCTGAAGAACACTCTTGTCGAGATGGGCACGCGAAGCATATGACGTGAACATATCCATGACCGCATCGAACTTCTCCTGAATATAATCAGGAATCTCCGGGATCAGGCTATCATCGAGCAGATATGCTCTCTCGTCAAAATCTTTCTCTTCAGCCATTCTCAAGCAGCCTCATGTAAAGTGCCGATTGTTTAAGATCGGTCTTGCCTTCTGTCTTAAGGAATCTTATGCAGACCCTCAATGAAGATAATACACCAAGTTTAATAAGATGTGCTTCCGAGAATACTTCCAGGCATCTGGCGACCTTAAAGGGAGTCACCTTAACGCCTGAACCCGAAGACACAAGACGGGCAAGAAGCGGGATATCCGCATAGGAAGTCTCACCTTTGCATTCATTCTTCAGTATCTGGTAGCAGGCGAGGTAATCGACCTTACCCGGTATAAGTCCGCCGGCAAGATCAGTCTTCGCGAGTTTGGCAATCTGACTTAACTCCATGCCGCTTCTGTAAAGATCCTCGGCAATATCCGCCTTCTTCCAAAGGAAGCTGTCGTCGCCGCTGAACTTCAGGTCCTCAAGATAAAGACTGACTGAAGTCTTTCCCTTGTACGTATATTCATTCATTGTGTATGCAATGTCGATAATATCGCCGGGTTTTAATATCTTGGTATAGATTCCCATTCCGAAGCCGACTGCGGAAACCGTATTCTGCGTACTGCCCTTCGAATCGGCAAGATCGAGTCTGATATGGGCGCCGTCAGTCATGTCGTTGACATTGACGACGACCATCTTCTCCGTGACGAACAGCGGTTTCTTGTTGCCGATGCCGTAAGGCTTGAACTCACAGATCTTCGCGAACGTGTCGAGGTTCAGAATACTGAAGTCGAGCTTCGCGGTGATCTCGAGCTCATCGTCCGTCTCAGATTCGCACGGATTGGTCTTCGCATCCTCCTCAAGAGCACGCATAAACTCGAGCAGATCCTTCTTACGCAGCGTCACGCCGGCAGCCTTCTTGTGCCCGCCGAAGTTGAGAAGCTTATCGCTGACGCGTCCGAGCGCCGCGAAAAGATCATAGTCACCGTAAGCTCTTCCTGAGCCCTTAATGTTCTCGGGGTCAATCGAGTCCGACGTGAATACTATTGCAGTCCTTCTGTAGGCTGCCGCTATTCTTCCCGCCACGATACCGAGTACGCCCTGATGCCAGTTGGCAGCATAAGCGACGATAGGGCCCTTCGTGTTGGCAAGGCTCCACTCGTCAGGTCTTCTTATATCCTCTATCTGCTTTACGGCTTCCTCATAAACTCCGGCTTCGATCTGCTTACGCTCGTCGTTCTGGTTACCCAAAGCAACGGCGGCTTCCCGTGCTTTCTCCTCATCGTCTTCAAGGAACAGGTTAAGAGCCTCGGATGAATCGTAAAGTCTTCCCGCGGCATTGACGCGGGGAACGAAATTGAACGAGATAAAAGTCTCATCAAGCTTACGGACACTCCCCTTCTCCATGAGAAGTTCATTCATGACACGGATTCCGGGATTAACAGGATCCTTCATGCTGATGAAGGCTTTCTTGACGATGGTTCTGTTCTCATCGACTACGCCCACGAGATCGGCGATGGTCGCGATACCTGCAAGCTCGACGGACTGACGCCAAACGGAACCGGATACAGGGAACCTCTTGTCTATTCCCATAGCCTGAACGATCTTCATGGCAACGCCCGCACCGCACAAATCACGGAAAGGATATGTGTTGTCCTCACGCTTGGCACAGATAACGGCATCAGCATCGGGGATCTCTTCCTGAACATTATGGTGATCCGAGACGATTACCTTGATGCCCTTCTGCTTCAGTTCCGCGATAGTATCCATATTAGTGATGCCACAGTCAACGGTGATAACAAGATAGGGATCTCTTACTAAGACATCTTCAATAATGTTCTTTGTGAGACCGTAACCGTGCTCTTCCCTGTTAGGAACTATATAAGACACATCACAGTTATGACTTCTGAAATACCTTACCAGTATGGAAGTCGCCGTAACACCGTCACAGTCATAGTCTCCGTACACGAGGATCCTTTTGCCGCCGCTCATCGCCTCACATATAAGATCGACAGCCTTACGCATATCATTAAACAGGAACGGATCATAAAGCTCCGCACCCTTATCCTTAAGGAAATCTTCCCTTTGTTCAGGAGTCTCGATCCTGTGTATCTTTAATAATGCCTCAAACAAAGCATCAGTGCCCGAGAAAGGTTCCTCGACCACATAACGCCACTTCTGCGAAGTCAGCAACATACTATATATCTCACTTAATTATTTTGAGATTATTGTAGCATAAAAAAGACTTCGGAAATACTTCCGAAGTCTCGATGTTTCTGATCAATAAGAAGTTATCAGTGCTTACGCTTTCTTGCAGCCTCAGACTTCTTCTTACGCTTTACAGAGGGCTTCTCGTAGTGCTCTCTCTTACGTACTTCTGCAAGTACACCGGATCTTGCGCATGAACGCTTGAAACGACGAAGTGCGCTGTCGAGGGACTCGCCTTCTTTAACTCTGATCTCTGACATTCTTTTTCCCCCCTCTCGTGCGCGGAAACGTTATTTGTTGAAAACAACTCGCTTATTATAATCGCTGATATCAAAATCGTCAAATTCTTATGAAAAAAGTAGTATAATGCCGTTGTCTTTATAATAGTTCTAAATAGAAATGAGGAACATCACATGAAACTTTTGAACAGAATTACAGGGTTGGCACTCACATTTGCCGTTGCGGTATCTGTGCTTGCAGGATGCAAGGCTTCCGAGGAAGCGGTCAACGTGCGCGTAGGCTCCCTGTCCGGCCCTACCACCATAGGTATTGCCAACATGATGGATGAGAATTCCGACATCGAGAATTCCTCATACGAATTTACTGTGGCTACAATGCCCGACGAGATTGCCGCATCGTTAAACTCCGGCGATCTTGATATCGCGCTCATCCCCGCGAACCTCGCAGCAACACTTTATAACCGTACTGAAGGCGGCATCCGCGTTATTGACATAAACACTTACGGTGTTCTTTACTGCTTAAGTACTGACTCTGATATTCAGTCTGTAGGAAGTCTTGCCGGAAGGACTGTCATCACGACCGGTCAGGGCGCGACTCCCGAATATGCAATCAACTATCTTCTCGAGCAGTATGGCATTACCGACTGCACATTGGACTTCAAGACAGAAGGCGCTGAAGTAATTGCTTCTTTACAGCAGGATCCCGACCAGATTGCTATCCTCCCCCAGCCTGCAGCGACTGCAGCCATGGCTCAAGTTGAAGGCCTCGGCATTGCATTCTCACTCGACGATGAGTGGAACGGAGTTACTTCCGATTCCCGTCTCGTCACAGGCGTTACTGTAGTAAGAACAGAATTCCTCGAGCAGCATCCGGAAGCCGTATCGAACTTCCTCGCCGATCACAGCAACAGCGTTAACGAAGCTAACAGCAACGTAGAACACACAGCAGACCTTATTGTAAATCTCGGCATCGTGGGAGCCGCTCCCATCGCGCAGAGAGCCATCCCTCTTTGCAATGTTGTATGCGTAACGGGCGAGGAGATGAAGACTGACCTTCAGGGATACCTCGAGACTCTTTATGAGGCAAATCCCCAGTCCGTCGGCGGAGCTTTGCCGGGCGATGACTTCTACTACGTAGGATGATAATTTGAATAAGCCTGCCGCTAGGAAGACCATTATAGTTCTCTTCTGGCTTGTTCTGTGGCAGGCTGCATCTTTACTTGTACATAATTCAATTCTGCTGGCAGGGCCTTACGAGGCCCTGCTTGCTCTTATAAGACTCGGAGTTACCGCGGGATTCTGGATATCCGTTCTGATGACGGTACTTAAGATCACCGCAGGTTTCTTAACCGGTCTTATCACCGGCATTGTATGCGCATGTCTGTCATACAGATTCAGACTGTTCCGTGAATTCATTACGCCTCCGGTATCGGTCATCAAATCGATCCCTGTCGCGAGTTTTGTCATACTCGTTATCATATGGGCAGGATCATCTTCACTGTCAGTCGTCATCAGTGCACTGGTCGTCTTCCCGATGATCTATGTAAACGTACTCTCGGGTCTTGATTCAGCAGAAGGTACACTCATCGAATTGGGTAAACTGTTCCGCTTCAGAAACATGGACAAAGCACGTTATATCTATCTGCCTTCTGTCGCGCCTCATCTTACGAGCGCTATCTCTATAAGCAGCGGCATGGCATTTAAAAGCGGCATCGCCGCTGAAGTAATCGGACGTCCTCTTCAGTCTCTCGGTGCAGGAATATATCTGTCGAAGATATCACTCGCGACAGACGATCTTTTTGCCTGGACATTCTGCGCCGTCCTCCTCTCCTTCCTCTTTGAGAAGGTTATGTCATACGTACTAAGGAGGCTGATTCTAAGATGAAGATAATACTTAACAGCATATGCAAATCCTACGGCGGCAAGGAAGTCATCAGGGATCTGTCATTCACTTTCACCGAAGATGAACCGGTCGTAATAGAAGGCGTATCCGGCATCGGCAAAACGACACTTCTTAAGATCCTCATGGGACTTGAGAAACCGGATTCAGGCGAGATGCTTTTCGAGGGGGTGCAGCAGGAGAAGGTGAGATTTGCACCCGTGTTCCAGGAGATAAGACTCATCGAGAGCCTCGATGCCGTAAGCAACGTAAAACTCGCAGCGCACGGCGTTTCCGCGGAAAGAATCGAAGAAGAGCTTAAGTCCCTGATCCCCGAAGATGAACTTCACAAGAAGGTGTGTGATTTGTCGGGCGGAACCAGAAGGCGTGTCGAGATAGTCCGCGCCGTGATGTCGCCTTCCGACGTACTCATAATGGACGAGCCCCTTACGGGCCTTGATGACAAGACCGAAGACAAGGTTATCGCTTATATCAACAACAACATCAACGGCCGGTTATTCATCGCTTCCTCACATAATAAAAGGCTGTGCGCCGGAGCACACAGCCTTGTCTTGCAGTAATCAGGGAGGGAATTACTCCTCGTCCTTCTTCTCCTCTTCTGCGGGAGCCTCAGAAGCCTCTTCAGCTACCTCTTCGGCCTTCTCCTCGACTGCCTCAGCAGCCTCCTCGACCTTAGCCTCAGCCTCCTCGAAATCAGTCTTAGGCTCCTTAGCGGAATCCTCATCAAACTTAGTTCCGCACTTGAAGCAGAAACCGTACTCGAGGCTGTTCTCAGTACCGCAGTTAGGACACTTCTTGAGGCCCTTCTCGAAAAGGATCTTAAGCTTAAAGTCCTCGATCTCATTACCGAGTCTTGTGATAGCTTCACAACGTGTGTTGATATCCTTGGTGTTATCAACATTCATATCCTTATACTGGTCGTAGTAAAGCTTACCGATCTCATCATAATACTTACGGATAGAAGATGTACGATCATCGATAGCTCTCTGATAGTTGGAAATAATCTTAGCCTTAGGATCGAACAATGCCATATGCAAACCTCCGAGTTTCTCTTTTTATTCTCACCGTCATTATACATGATTTTGAGTTAATTATTCAGAATAATTGATACTTTTACAGTAAGTTAATATTTATATCTTTATAATTAAATCAGGATGAAAATCCTTAGAACCTCTACAGGAAGGATGTGATTTCATGAAGATCACTACACAGGGCAACGGAATTAAGATTGGTGAGAGATTAGAGAACAAGATCACCGACAAGCTCAGAAAATTTGACAAGTACTTCGGCGATGAAGGTTCTTGCAACGTTCGTATCAGACCCGAAGGAACAAAGATGGTTGTCGAGATCACAATGAAGCTCGATAACAGAATCTACAGAGCAGAGGCAAGAGACGAAGAAATCCTTACTGCAGTCGACAGAGCTATTGATAAGCTCGAATCCCAGATCAGACGTAACAAGACTAAGTTCCTCAAGAGGAAGAAGGAATATCCTCAAATCGCAAGTTATCTCGAGGATGACAATGCTTCCGATTTCGACTACATCGCGGATGCACCGGAAGATTCGAAGATCACACGCCGTAAGACTTTCGAATTGAGGCCTATGACTTCCGAAGATGCTATCCTCCAGATGGAAATGCTCGGACATAACTTCCTCGTATACCTCGATGCCGATACTGATTCGGTATGCGTAGTATATAAGAGAAACGACGGCGACTACGGTCTGCTCGAGCCCAAGTACTGATTGATATAAATTGTTAATTCTGGGACCGACTTCGGTCGGTCCCCTTTAATTACCAAACAAGTAATGAAAGGATGGAAAGTGTTATGAAACTATCATTAAAGAAGAAGATCACAGCCATTGTGCTGACAGCGGCAATGGCCGTAGCCATGTCACCTGCTGCGGCAATGGCAGCAGGCACCGGTACAGTAAGAAAGGCGGCATCCGAATCAGCAAGAGTTGATGATGCAACGATGAACTATTTCCTCGATCTTTACGATTCGGCAACCGCATTACTCTCTATCTATTACAACCAGCTTCCAACAGATGTAAGAGTCTGCCTCGAGTATGCAAGAGTTCAGGCATATTCAGTTATGAACAGTACATCTTTGGATGAGATAAGCACGGCAAGTTCCAATTTGAGAGTTGCACTTCGCGTTGCCGAATCAACACTCGCCGGGATCCCCATCGATACGAACACCGCTCCCGAATTCATCATCGGCACCAATGCGGGAAATGTATCCAGAGCAATGCTTACCAACTGGGACATCGCAGGCACTATCGGTGCGATTTATGCTACAAACCGCGGCGCGGCACCTACTGACGTAAGAAGACTCGTTCTCGGGTATTTCGTTGACAGAATCTACGTCGCAGCCCTCGGAAGAACATCCGATCAGGCAGGCAGAGATTACTGGGTAAACAGCATTATGAGCGGTGAGCGTACAGCGAACGATGTAATCATCACTATCCTTCAGAGCCAGGAATTCAACAACAGAAACTTGAGCGATGAAGCTTATGTAACAGCACTGTACAAGGTATTCTTCGGAAGAAATCCTGACACACCCGGATTGAACAACTGGGTTGG
>CAMNNN010000056.1 GCA_946545505.1 uncultured Clostridia bacterium | reverse complement strand
AGTAAGTCTCGTGCGTGATCCTTACGAATTCCTTCGTGATGTCCCCAATCGTTCCGTTATCAAGCTTATCCTTATAGTCATAATAAAGCTCCAGAAGTTCCTGCTTATAACGATCGGAATTCTTACGTCTGTCATCGAGAAGTTTCTTCTGCTCGATAATAATCGGAATCATGTGAATAAGGACCTTAGGTGTCGCACCGGTTACTTTGCCGTCGCCCGTATAATCGCCGACGATACCGTATTCGTTATCAAACTCTCTTTCCTTATAACCGACGATTTGCTCCATCGCTTTCTTAACAACAGACAGATTCCAGTAGCACCTGCCGTAATACATCTGTCCGAGCTTGGCCGGCAGCTGATCGTCTCTTAAGATCTTCGTATCAACGATAAAACGCCTAAGAGAATACTCCCATATATACTCATAAAGGCTCCACATATAAGGCGAGCATACATTGGCCGATACACCGCCGTCCTTAAAGTCTGCAGTCGTCCATATATCATTGATTCCCGAATAGTTAAGCTTGGTGATCCTTCTGCTCTGAAGGATATAGAGCTCGCCCCCGCTTAATGCGAACTCGATGTCGCAGGGGTAGCCGAACTGCTGCTGAATACCGGCAAATACACGTGCATAGTCAGGAAGCCTGCCGGAAGAGATGAGCTTGTTGGATGGCGCGCGGTCCTTTTCGATGTTCTCGTACCAGTCATAATGGTACTGCTCAGGAGCAGTCTTGCCGCTTACGATATCCTCGCCGAGGCCCTCGGAGACCTCGATAAGCATGGTCTTGTCGTCACCCGTGACGGGATCTATCGTGAAGCAGATGCCGCTGATCTCGGAAGGCACCATCTCCTGCACGACAACTGCCATCTTAAGTTCCGAAGTGTCGATACTTCTGTTTACAAGGTAGCTCAGGATCGTCTCGCCGAACATGGAGCGGTAACACTCGATGACTTTCGCCTCCACGTCCTCAGGCTGGGTATTAAGGAAAGACTGATACTGCCCGGCGAAAGAGAACTCATCGAGGTCCTCCTTGGTACCGCTGCTTCGCACCGCATAAAGACGGTCTTCCTTAACGAGCTTCCTTAGTTCCTGACTTACATTTTCCGGCAGCTTCACCTCATCGAAAAGCTTCTTCAGCTTCTCCCCCGTCTGCTTAA
The DNA here is from genome assembly GCA_946545505.1 of uncultured Clostridia bacterium. Taxonomy (GTDB): domain Bacteria; phylum Bacillota; class Clostridia; order Saccharofermentanales; family Saccharofermentanaceae; genus Saccharofermentans. Next base: position 6,954 of record CAMNNN010000056.1, on the reverse strand, counting down.
TATTACCGGCATTAAGCTCCGAGAGTGCCGCTTCTATCTGCTCCTTCACGGATCCTTGTACAGTCTCGTCGTAAGTGTCGCTGTCTAGTACAAATCCGTCAGGAACATTAAAGCCGTTCTGCTTCATCAGTAACAGGAATTTTCCCTTGTTGCCGAGTTTGCCGTTATCGATGCCGTTGTTAAGTGTAGTGATCATAACCGTCCTCAAAACATATTATTACGAAGATGCATGATATAAAGCATCATATTAAGCAATATATGAGTAAATGCCCCGACGAGCACATATGCCAGATACAGAAGTATTCCCAGAGGGTAAAACAGCCATACTACCAGTGCCACTCCGAATACGGAGTCTGCCTGATCGAGAAATACGAAGAATACTTTCCTGAACCCGGTTACAGTCTTGCCGGGAGTGATGTCGAGTCTTCTTTTGAGGAAGCTGTTAGGCAGCTCGAACAAGGCATAACCGAGTCCCAGAAGCAGACCGATCAGAAGGTTGAATGTGAGTGTGTTCTCATGGTTCTGATAGAAGAAATTGTATTCACCGAGAGAAGTACCCTCACACACGAAGCCCCAGATAACTGTGAAGATGATGTTGAATAAGACATATCCGAGTATTCCCTTCCATGTCTTGTTATCGCCGAATATCCTTCTGCCGTCAGTGAAGTTCTTCCCCATGTCAATGGGACGCGCGAAGGATTTCAGAATCGGGAGCTTACACCACAGCATCACGAATATGCCGGACAGGATCACCGGAATAAGTGTGGCATACATCATGAGCAGATTCTTAAGCATTTTAACCTCCAACAGATATCCTATCACAACAGAAAGATTCTCTGATATGCTCATGATAGCAATATTACTTTGATTATCAAAATATCTTTTGAGGCAAAAGTGTAGATTTATCTCTAAAGCAACATATCTGCAGATTATTCTTCTTATCCATCAAACGATTAATCTTTCAATTACCTCTCACATCTATCTTAAAATGTGAGAAATTAACAACTACTGATTTCAAACACTGCCGGATAGCCGTCAATCGTATCAAAATAGAATACCGTTTCTTCTTCATTATCAACTAATTCTACTGACTCTATATCAATAATCGGAAACGGATAATCCCTAACCAGCGGATAACCGGGATTATCCGTATAATAACCGTCTGTAGCCAATTCATCTATCAGCCTTTGGGTCATATCTATCCGATAATCATTATCAGCTCTAATGTAATCGTCCGACTCTTGTAGTTCTCTGAATTCCCCATATATAACCAATAAACGGTCAAGCGCAGGAATCGACGGGTATCCACCATAACCAGCGATGCTTATTTCGCCGTAATGAACGCTGAAAATTGCTGAATAACCGATTGCTCCATCACCTATATCTCCATAAACTAAATTATAGTAACCGCCTGTCAGGTCTCCATATATCGACAAGTCACAGTCTATATATATGCTTGAATCCGGCGCAAGCACATGAACAGTATCATTGAACTGTGCATCTTCGACAGGGTCCACATACCAAAACTTACGCCCGAGTCTGATAAGCAGGGTACATGACTCGTCAAACTGCCATGGCTCATCTCCGTGATTTACGAATTGTACGGTGTGATCATTAACAAAGAACGCGAACACATTGTAATCGGCAGGATTATAATCCGCCTCGATATAGCCGTTTTCTTCTGCCCACCTCTCCTCAGAATCATCCATCTCTTCTTGAGCTTCGCTTTGGAAGGTATAACAGGAACGGCACATTCCATACCTACTGATATAATCCCAGTTTTCGTCTCCATATTCGCAGGATGATCCGCAAATTTCGCAGTACAGTGTTTCATATGTCGATTCGGAAACGGATTCTGTAATTGAGCGTTCGCGACCTGTGGGCTCATCTGACTCCAAATCAGTTTTGTTTACATTATTACAAGATGCGGTAAACAAAACCAAAAACGATAATACTACTGCCAATATCTTTCTATCCATTATTAACTCCATCATCCCACGGTTCGTTATTCAAACAAAACACCCTTCATACATATCAGAGGCTCATCATTTATATAATCCCAAGAATGAGCAGCATCACCCCTGCAGTACTTACTATGATTACAATTTCTACATTTATCTGAATCACATGCCTTATTTCTTCTAAAGAACTCGAACCTATTATCCCAAACATCTTTAAGTCTATCTCGCCTTATATTACCCTGTATCGTCTTAGGGCTGCGTTCTATATCAAGACAGGCACCTATATCTCCGTTACTCATAATACTGGCAGTATAGACTCCCGCATTACAAAGCCAATACCACTCACGCACCTCAACTTCGTAGTCGAGTCCAAGGTAGTGGCTGCAGCCGTACTCTACGGGGTAACCGTCTCGACGCGCTTGGCGAATAAACTCGAACATAGTGCGGAGGTCATCGGGAGTGCACATCAGCTCCGGACGTGTGAGGGCACGCCCTATCGGCTCCAGGTTAATTACACGCCACGAGTCGATGTCGATACCCTTCATCACCTCGAAAAGCTCATCGATTACCTTAAGGTTCTCGTGATTAAAAACAGTGGTTACCTGAATTGCCTTGAAAGCGTTCTCATCTATGAGGTTCTGGATGCCTTCCATGGCAAGCTTATACGCATTCTTCATGCCGCGCAGACGGTCGTGCGTCTCGGGCAGACCGTCGATAGAAACGGATATCGTACCCATTCCGGCTTCCGCAAGCTTATGTGCTACTTCTTTAGTGATAAGAGTCGCATTTGACGTCATACCCCAGTGGTATCCGAGGCTTCTGGCGTAGTTCATTATCTCGAAGAAGTCTTTCCTTATGAGGGGCTCGCCTCCGGTTATGCATAACTGCAGGCGGTTGATATCGAAGTCTTCTATTACCTGATCTAATATGGACTTAAACTCCTCAGTGGTAAGCTCATCCTTGCCAGGTACGGAGCAGTTACTTCCGCAATGAAAACACCTCTCGTTACAAGCGGAGGTGAGTTCAAAAAACAGATGCCTCAGCTGAGGCTTTCCGTAAAGACCGTCAACATGATCAGCAAGCTGATCTAAGTGTTCAGTCTTCAATCTTGCGATTTCAGGATTAATGGGATTCATCAATAGTTTCTTCGAAAGCTTCCGGCGGTCCGTAGACGCATGGAACTTCATTGTTATCCACATTGAAGTCTTCCGGAGGTCCGTAAACGTCCGCGTTGATGTTATCGTCAGGATCTACTGTCGGTTCAACAGCGACTGTTTCCTCAGTCTTGGTCTCCGGAGCGGATTCAGCCGTCTCTTCCGGCGGAGGTCCATAAACGCATCCTGTTATATTGGCACCGATAGTAAGCGAAGCTACTACACCGGCAATAATCTTCGCGGCAGTAATCTTATCATTGCTTGGCTTCTTCATAAACAGTCACCATAATTACATCTAAAAGAAGTTTTATATTATTCATATGTAATTCTATCATTACTAATCTGTTTTGCCAAAAGTGTTCATAGATGTAACCAACATAATCAAAAGAAAAGGTCAGACCGTTAAGCCTGACCTTTAATTGGACGTTCTTTTTTATTTTGTCGCAAATTTGTCGCAAAACTCTTTTTCTTGATTGTTCCAAAACCGTAGAAGTACTGAAATCATTGGCTTTTTGCAACGTCCGATTTTGATTTGGTGGAGCATACGGGGCTCGACCGGCAGCTCGCAAGCTCACTGCCTGTGGCCTTGTTCGACTTCCGTCTCACTGTGGCCGCCCGGGCGCCGGACCTTCCACCGGAAGCTCCTCTTCTCGCCCGGTCCCCTCTCGGGTCCGAGCCCCTCAAGACTACATAAAACAAAAGGACATCGACTCATGCCGATGTCCTTTTGTTTTGGTGGAGCATACGGGGCTCGAACCCGTGACCTCTACGCTGCCAGCGTAGCGCTCTCCCAGCTGAGCTAATGCCCCAAGAGCAACGGGATGATTATACCACCCCGCTGCAATGGCAACAACTTATTAATTCTCTTCTTCCTCGAGAATGCTCTTGGACTTAACCGTAACAGGTCTCTCGTAGCTCTCGAAAGCGTTCTCTACAAGAGACTTCTCAGGTTTCTTCGAGATAAGGCTTACTACAGGAACGATAATGAAGCCTGCGAGCATTGCGAAAGCACCGCAGTTAATGGGTGACTTGAGAAGATCCGGGAAGCTGCTTCTGAAGAGCATGTTGGCTACCATGAGCACAGAGCCGAAGATAAAGCATGCCCAGCATGAAGCTTTCGTTGTCTTTTTCCAGTAAAGGCTGAAGAGGAACGGCGCGAGGAATGCACCTGCGAGAGCACCCCAGGATACGCCCATGAGCTGAGCGATGAATGTTACTGAAGAACTGTACTGTATAAGTGCGATGACAGCGGAAATGATGATGAAGATAACAACAAGCACTCTGAGGCAGGCAAGCTTGGCTGTCTCGGACATCTTCTTCACTACGGTGCCTGAGATGAAATCGAGTGTGAGTGTCGAGCTTGATGTGAGTACCAGCGAAGAGAGCGTGGACATCGAAGCTGACAGAACAAGGATAACGACGATCGCGATAAGGATGTCGTTGAGGTTGGCAAGCATCGAGGGAACAATGGCGTCGAATCCCATGGCATCTACCTGCTCCTGAGTAAGGAAGAGTCTTCCGAATCCGCCTAAGAAGTAGCAGCCGCCGGCAACTACGATAGCGAAGAATGTGGAGATGATCGTACCCTTCTTGATAGCGTCCTCGTGCTTGATGGCGTAGAACTTCTGAACCATCTGAGGAAGTCCCCATGTACCGAGTGACGTGAGGATAACTACACCGAGAAGGTCAACAGGCAAAGGTCCGACGAATGATGTATATGCACCGTTGTATTCAGGAAAATCGCCGGGAATCTTGGCAAGTTCCATCATGGAACCCATGAAGCCGCCGTGGATATTCAATACTGCAAATATAACGGCTACGATACCGATGAGCATGATGATACCCTGGATGAAGTCGTTAATGGCTGTAGCCATATATCCGCCTACGATAACGTAGATACCCGTGAGCACCGCCATCGCTATGATGCAGTACTTGTAATCAATGTTAAATGCCATCTCGAACAGTCTGGAAAGGCCGTTGTACAAAGATGCCGTGTAAGGGATAAGAAATATAAAGATGATAAGCGAAGATCCGAGACGGAGGCTCTTCGAGTCGAATCTCTTGGAGAAGAACTCTGGCATCGTAGATGAGTCGAGCTTATGAGTCATAAGTCTCGTTCTTCTTCCGAGGATAACCCATGCGAGGAGCGAGCCGATTACTGCGTTACCGATACCAATCCAGGTGGAAGCAACACCGAATTTCCAACCGAACTGTCCGGCGTAACCTATAAAGATAACCGCGGAGAAATAACTCGTACCATAAGCGAAAGCCGTAAGCCAAGGACCGACGGACCTGCCGCCGAGAACAAAGCCGTCTACATTCTTCGCACTCTTACGGCTCAACACACCGACGAGTATCAATACCGCGAAGAACACGATAAGCATCAGGATCTTAATTATCATAACTACCTCCATAGAGAAGGGCTGCCCTTGCAAGGACAGCCCTTACGGAAACTATTTATATAATAAGCTTCGCGAGTGTGTCAATATAAACCTGTCAAATCAGGGGGTTACTTGATAGAAAGCACAAACTGATGCCCGCTAATGATCAGCCATTCTTCACTATATCTTCGATAATATCAACACACTTATCGATGCCGAGAACTCCGGAATTCAGGCACAGGTCATAGTTCGGTGCATACCCCCACTCGAGATCAGTGAAGTGCTTATGATTGGCAGCTCTCTTCTTATCCTTCTCATCGAGTCTCTTCTCGGGCTTCTTATCGGTCTCGCCGTAGAGCTTAACTATACGTTCCTTACGGAAATTCATATCAGCACAGATATAGACATTAAGGACGCTGTCATAATCTCTCAGAATGTAATCAGCGGAACGGCCTACAATAACGCAGGGCTTACCCGACTCTGCAATATCCTTGATTACTTTACGCTGAACGGACCAGATATAATCGTTCATCGTCATGCCGTTCATTATTCCGGGAGTTGCTTGTGCTTCAAACCCGTAAGAGAAGATACTCTTACCCGGAGCTTCCTCGCCCTTCGCCGCTACGATTTCCTTGGAGAAACCGGTCTTCTCGGCAACCTGCTCGATAATCTCCTTATCGTAGTACTCGTAACCGAGCTTCTGTGCAAGTTCCTTCGCAATGGATCTTCCGCCGCTTCCGAACTGTCTGCTGATAGTGATTATCTTGATCGACATAGGATCACCTCCCTTGAATATCCTCTTCAGGTATTTATATTTTACAACTTTTCCTTACATCAAATATTTAAAAAGTGAAAACAATAAACTATAATCTGATAGAAATTTTAAGCCGAGGAGGCAATTACAATATGGCTATCAGAATTGGTATCATCGGTTACGGTAACCTCGCCAGAGGCGTCGAAAGCGAGATCAGACGCTGCCCTGACATGGAGCTTAAGGGTGTATTCACAAGACGTGATCCTTCTTCCGTTAAGATCAAGACAGAGGGCGTTCCCGTTTATTCCGTAAGCGATCTTAAGAACAAGACAGCTGACTTCGATATCATGATCAACTGCGGAGGTTCTGCTACGGATCTTCCTGTTACAACTCCTGAGTATGCTGCTCTTTATAATGTAATCGACAGCTTTGATACTCACGCTAAGATCCCCGAGCATTTCAAGGCAGTAGATGAAGCTTCCAAGGGAGCCAACAAGGTATCGATCATCTCCGCAGGATGGGATCCCGGAATGTTCTCACTTCAGAGACTCTATTCCAACTGCATCCTCCCTGAAGGTAACGATTACACATTCTGGGGCAAGGGCGTTTCCCAGGGACACTCCGATGCTATAAGAAGAATCCCCGGTGTCAAGAATGGCAAGAGATCGGAAGAGCGTCGTGTAGGGAAAGAGTGTAGATCTCGG
>CAMNNN010000055.1 GCA_946545505.1 uncultured Clostridia bacterium | reverse complement strand
CATATGTGCATAAATCGGTGTAGATTTGATGTATATATCGTGTTCACTATTATCGGGTGTTTGTAACGACATAATTGTAAACATCAAAAAAATCTGTTATCTACACCAAATTAACACTGTTAAATAACTGCTTTTAAACGCCTGCTTGAGGTTTTGCACATTTTCTTCACAGCATAAGAATATGAATACGATGTCAATAAAAAAATGTGATAGAATAGTTGCGGTAACTTTTCGAAAGGAATAAGGCCTTATGAAATTCAACTGCAATAAATCTGACCTTCTGGATGCGATAGTAATTGTTCAGAAAGCTATAAAGACTAATTCGACCGTTCAGATACTTGACGGTATTCTTATACAGGCAGAAGACGGTAAAGTTAAGCTTACCGGTTACGACCTTGAGACAGGTATTGAAGCCGATCTCGAGTCAGACATTATTGAAGACGGTTCTGTTGTTGTTAATTCCAGGTATTTCGGTGAAGTAGTTAAGATGCTTCCTGATGATCTTACGACTATCGAAGTTGACGACAGGTACAACGTTACTATTATTTCCGGTGAAGCCAATACTGTTCTTAAAGGTAATTCGGCTGAGTCTTATCCTAAGATTCCTGTTATTGAGACTGACAGCAAGATCACTGTTTCCCAGAAGCTTATTAAGGACATGGTTAACGGTACTATTTTCGCTGTATCCAAGGACGGTACAAGACAGTACCTTACAGGATGTAACCTTGAGAGTGACGGTACTACCCTCACGATGGTTGCCATCGACGGTTTCCGTATGGCTTTAAGAAGAGCTGATGTAGGATCCGACTTCCCTGTAATGAACTTCATCATTCCCGGTAAGGCTCTTACTGAGGCAGCTAAGATATTTGACGGAAGTGATGAGAATACTGAAGTAGTTATCTATAATTCAGCTAATCATCTCCTGTTCGATGTAGGAAGCGTAAGGATCATTTCCAGACTTCTCGGCGGACCCTTCGTTAATTACAATGCCATTATTCAGAAGAATCCTAAGACTGTAATTACAATTGACAGAAGAAAGCTTCTGGATGCCGTTAACCGTGCAGCTTTGATCATCATGTCCGATGAGAGAAGATGTCCTGTACAGGTTAAGATGAAGGATACTTCCACCCTTCTTATTCAGGCTTCTGCCGATGCCGGTACTCATAAGGAGACTATCCCAATCAATTCTGAAGGCGAGTCTGTTGATATCGACTTTAATTCCAAGTATCTTATCGAAGCCCTTAAGGCAATCGAAGACGATACTATAAGGATTGAATTTAACGGTAATCAGGGTCCTTGTATTATCGTACCTACAGAGGGAGATAGTTACGTTTATCTGGTACTTCCTATCAGAAGATGATCCTGAAGAAGATAGAACTTACTAATTTCAGAAATTACGGAAGGCTCGACATTGAGGTCGGGCCTTCTGTTAATGTTATCTACGGTAATAATGCCCAGGGTAAGACAAATATTATAGAAGCCATAAGTGTCGGTTCTTCTGTAATTTCCCACCGCACCTCCAAGGATAAGGAGATGATCAAGTTCGGTGAGAACGAGTACATTATCAATCTTTACTGCCATGACGAGGTTTACGGTTCCGATGTGGAACTGCAGGCAGGTTATTACACCGAGAAATCTGTCTTTAATAACAGGAAAACTCCCGGAAGACAGCTCTTTCACGATGGTATGGAGATTAGTAAGATATCTCGTTACATGGGTGTGTGTAACACTGTTATTTTCGCCCCTGAGGACCTGAATATCGTTAAGGGACAGCCCGCATCAAGGCGAAAGTATCTCAATCTGCTTATCTGTAAGGTATCCCCTTCCTACTATGATATTCTCGGCAAGACGAGAAGGATCATAGATCAGAAGAATGCTTGTCTTAAGTCTTTTAAGGGAAGATTCGATAAATCACGTGAGAATGAGCTCGATTACTGGGATTTCTCTTTGGCAGATTTATCTTCCGAACTTATCATGGAGCGTTTCAGGTACTGTGAGCTTATTTCAAGACGCGCTGCTGCCCATCATTCAGTCATTTCTGACGGTAAGGAGAACCTTAAGATAGAGTATTCCACTATAACGGGCTCAGAAGCTGTTATTAGGGGCATCTTAGATGGGGACGGTATATTTGACCAATTTATAGCAGGAACGCTTCCTGAGGCTATTCTCGCGCAGATTAAGACATCCCTGTCAGACTACATCCTTAACAAACTCCGTTCAGAGCGTTTTAACGACATCGAAAGGGGTATTTACGGCAACGGGGTTCACAGGGATGACATTGATATCAGCCTTAACGGGCTGTCGATGAGACAGTATTCCTCACAGGGGCAGCAAAGATCCGCGGCTCTTGCTCTGAAGCTTGCCGAACTGGAGATAATCCGGGATAAGACTAAGTCATCCCCTATTTTGCTTCTGGATGATGTTTTCTCTGAGCTTGATGAAGGAAGAAGGGTAAGCCTGCTGTCGGGTATAAGCACGGCTCAGATATTTATTACGTGCACTGACAGGTCGTTTGTGGAGAATGAATTGTCTTCTATCGTTACATCGAATGTGGATACCAGGTTCTTCAGAGTAGAATCCGGCACGGTTTTTCCTGAATAATAATATTTTTTAATATTTTCTATATTATAATAAGCATATTATGCTATAATTTTTCTTGGAGGATTATGCGATGTACGTAAATATCGGCGGCGATATCTTCGTTACGGCCGGGAGTGTCAGTGCGATAATCAATCTTGAGACTGTGCCTCCCTCCAGGCGGACCGTCACCGATTTTATCGAGAATGAGGACGAGAATAACAGGCTTCAGTACTTAACTGAAGACATTCCGAGGACATTGATCCTTACAGATACGAGGTCTTACATAAGCTCGATATCATCGTCAGTACTTCAAAGAAGGCTTGAGAATAGCCTGAATAACAATGTTAAATATTAATTCTATTTGTGAATTATCAAGGAGATTTTACAAAAATGAGTGATGAAGAGAAGAATTTGAATGAATCTGTACAGCCTCAGAGCTCCGGAGCGGTTGACGTTTACTATCAGCCTGTCGAGGATGCTGATGATGACGAGCTCCGTAATCTTGCAGAGAATCCCAGAGCAATGACTGAGAACTTCTCAGAGGAGAAGCTTGAAGATATTGAAGCTGTTACAGAAGGTCAGGACGAGTTCGATACTACGAATTCCAGTGCTTATGATGAGTCTGATATTCAGGTTCTCGAAGGTCTTGAAGCCGTTCGTAAGCGTCCCGGAATGTACATCGGAGACACTACATTAAGAGGTCTTCACCACTTAGTTTATGAGATCGTAGCGAATTCTGTAGATGAGGCTCTTGCAGGACGTTGTGATCAGATTGATGTTGTTCTTAATAAGGACGGATCCGTTACTGTTACGGATGACGGATCAGGTATTCCTGTTGGAATTCACCCTAAGCAGGGTATTCCTACGGTTGAAGTTGTACATACAATTCTTCATGCAGGTGGTAAGTTCGGCGGCGGCGCATACAGTGTTTCCGGTGGTCTTCACGGTGTAGGTGCATCTGTTGTTAACGCTCTTTCCGACACTATGACAGTTCAGGTAAAGCGTGAAGGTCATATATATCAGATTGGATTTACTAAGGGTAAAACAACTGAGCCTCTGCATATCGTAGGGGACTGTGATCCTTCCGATACAGGTACCAGAACTACATTTATTCCTGATAATTCCATCTTCCCTGACATCGTATTCGACTTTGATTCGATGATTACACGTTACCGCGAGATGGCATTCCTTAACCGCGAGGTTACTATCGATCTTCACGATAACAGAGGCGATGAGCCTAAGGATGTTCACCTTCACTATGACGGAGGCATCATTACTTTCGTTGAGTATCTTAACCGTCATAAGGAGAAGATTAATCCCCAGCCTATCTATATGGCTACCAAGGTTGATGACTGCTTCGTAGAGATTGCAATGCAGTATAACGACTCTTATCAGGAGACGGTTTATACTTATGCGAATAATATCGCCACAACTGAGGGCGGTACACATATGACAGGTTTCAGAGCTGCTCTGACTCGAGTTATAAATGATTATGCCAAGAAGTATAAGTACCTTAAGGATAACGATCAGAAGCTTCAGTCTGAGGACACAAGAGAAGGTCTTGCGGCTATCATTTCCGTAAAGCTTCCTGAACCTCAGTTCGAGGGCCAGACGAAGACGAAGCTCGGTAATGCTGAGATCAGGCCTATGGTTGAGCGTGCCGTATCCGAGAAGCTTATGACATTCCTCGAGGAGAATCCTGATGTAAGTAAGATGATCATGGATAAATGCCTCCAGGCAAGCCGCGCACGTGATGCAGCTAAGAAAGCCCGTGAACTTACCAGAAGGAAGACTGTATTTGAGAATAACTCATTGCCCGGTAAGCTTGCAGACTGCCAGTCAAATGAAGCTGAATTCTGTGAGATCTTCATCGTAGAGGGAGACTCCGCCGGCGGTTCTGCTAAGCAGGGCAGAGAGCGTAAATATCAGGCTATTCTCCCTCTCTGGGGTAAGATGTTGAATGTTGAGAAGGCCCGTATTGATAAGGTATATTCCAACGAGAAGCTTCAGCCTGTTGTAATGGCTCTCGGTGCCGGAATCGGTGAAGAATTTGATGAGAGCAAGCTTCGCTATCATAAAGTAATTATCATGGCCGATGCCGATGTCGACGGTTCACATATCAGAACTTTGTTGCTTACATTCTTCTTCAGATATTTGAGACCTCTTGTAGATGGCGGATATGTCTATATCGCTTGTCCTCCGCTCTATAAGGTATATCAGGGAGACGAAGCATATTATGCTTATGATGATGCCGAGATAGAGTCAATTAAGGAGAAGACAGGCTGGAAGAATCCTCTTATCCAGCGATTCAAGGGCCTTGGTGAGATGAGTTCTGAACAGTTATGGGAGACAACTATGAATCCTAACACCAGAAAGCTTCTCAAGGTATCTCTTTCCGATGCTCAGGCTGCTGACGAGACCTTTACTCTCCTTATGGGTGACGAGGTAGATCCCCGTAAGGAATATATCCAGATGAACGCTAAGCTGGCTAACATCGATACTTAATTTGTTTTCTGATTCAGGGATTGTTCCACGTGGAACAATCCCTGTTTTTATTTACGGAGTAAGAGATGAATACTTGTCCTAATTGTCACGAACCTATGGAAGGTGAGTTCTGCAGCAGATGCGGAATCAGATTGGACGCTGAACCTAAGATCTGTCCTACTTGCAAGATTTAATTCTACTCAAAGGTCTGTCCCAACTGTGGCTTCTGCGTTACCGGTTATTTATCAGAATATGATTCTGCAACTCCCGAGAAGAAGGAGAAACTCTTATACAAAGTTTTCTTTAAGACTTTGTTTATAACCGTTGCAGTAGTGATAATAGCTATAATCCTGGGGTTTGTGGCCGCTAAGTTGACTTAGTTAGGGCACCTTGCTATTATCGGTTTATATAATCTATTTAAGGGGTAGATTGAAATGAAGGTATGTACATTTTGTGGATGTAAGACAGATGATAAGAGCAGGACATGTGCCAGCTGCGGTTCTTCTGCTTTTATGTATGTTTGTCCTAATTGTCAGAATCATTTCGAGGGTGCTTATTGTCCGGACTGTGGCACTAGGTTTAATGCTATTCCCAAGACATGTCCTAACTGTGGTACTAAGTACTTTTCCAAGGCTTGTCCTAACTGTGGACATATAATCGGTAATAATCAGAATGCTAACAGATATTATGGCAGACCTACACTCAATAGCAATCTTGCTGCAGCCAACCAAAACACAAGAGTTGCTTTCGTCTGTGGGTTACTCGGATTATTTATGCTTCCGATTCCTTTGTCTATCATCGCAATCATTTACGCCAACAAAGAGAAGAAAAAGGGTGATGACTCTACACTTAACCGTTCCGCTATGATCCTTGGTATCTTGGGCTTGTTTATGGGAGTTCTTATGATTGTCGTTTATGGCATAGGTGTCATAGGAGCAATAATGAAGGGTTAAACTTAAGAAATCTGTTATTTTTATGAGGATGTTCCACGTGGAACATCCTTTTTATTTGTTATATGAATGTTATATTTGCATCTGAGTATAAATGTTAATATCTATTTATATTAAATAATAAGGGGTGTTATATGGCATACGTTCTTACCTTGGCAAACCAGAAGGGTGGAGTCGGAAAGACTACGACTGCGGTAAATCTCGCGGCATTTCTGGGTAGAAAGAAGAAAAAGGTGCTGGTAATAGATCTAGATCCTCAGGGAAACGCCACCAGCGGTCTCGGGGTTGATAAAGGAGAACTCGAGACAACGATATACGATGTTCTCGTTAACGAAGAGCCGATCGCTGATGCTGTCTGGGAGTCTTCTGCTGAGAATGTCAGCATTTGTCCGACAAACATAAACCTAGCCGGTGCGGAGATCGAACTTGTTAATGTTATGTCCCGTGAGCAGGTACTGAAGGAAGCTCTCAAGCCAATCATTGATGATTACGACTACATCCTCATCGATTGTCCTCCTTCACTCAGCATTCTCACTATCAACGCTCTTACAGCCTCAAATGGCATCATCATTCCTATCCAGGGTGAGTACTATGCTCTCGAGGGACTGACGCAGCTTGTAGATACTATCAACATCGTAAAGAAGAAGCTCAATAAGAACCTCTCTATCCTCGGTGTAGTTCTGACTATGTTTGACAGAAGAACTCAGCTGACAAGGCAGGTTGAGGAAGAAGTATCTAATTACTTTGGAGATAAGGTGTTCAATACCTATATCCCGAGAAACGTAAGGCTTGCAGAAGCGCCCAGCCACGGCGTGGCAATCCTCGACTATGATAAGAACTCCAAGGGTGCCAAAGCATATGAATCATTGGCCGCAGAAGTTATAAAGAGAACTAAGTAAACATAGATACAAATCTATATATGAGGTGATTATATGGCAGTAAGAAAAGTAACAGCTAAGAAGGCGGTAAAGAAGACTGCAGCCAGAACAGCTTCGAGAACAACAACTAAGACAACAACTGCAAAGAAGACCGGATCGTCATCAAGAGGTCTCGGCAAGGGCCTCGACGCTTTACTTTCGAGCGAGGGTATACCGGAGGATACAAGCGACTCTGTTGTAGAGCTTAAGATCAACGATATCTCACCTAATACAGATCAGCCCAGAAAGGTGTTCGATGACGAAGCTTTGAATGAGCTTGCTGCATCTATCAAGGAGAATGGCGTAATACAGCCTATAATCGTCACAAAGAAGGTAAACGGCTACATTATCGTGGCAGGTGAGAGACGATGGAGAGCGGCGCGTATAGCGGGGCTGAAGGTGATTCCTGCCATAGTAAGGGAGCTTACCAGCCAGCAGATCATGGAACAGGCTCTTATAGAGAATCTTCAGAGAGAAGATCTGAACCCTCTTGAAGAAGCTTATGCCATGGATAATCTTCTTAAGGCACCGGGTATGAGTCAGGAGAAACTTGCCAAGAAACTCGGTAAGCCCCGTGCTACGATAGCCAACACGGTAAGACTTATCAATATTGATGAGTCTTTGCAGGACTACATTATCAACGGCGACCTTTCCGCAGGTCATGCCAAGGCAATTCTCTCTCTTAAGAATCCCGAGGACCAGCGTAAGGTTGCCAACGTGATCCTGGCTAAGGACATGACAGTAAGACAGGCTGAGGAATATGTTAAGAGATATGCATATCTGTTAGAGCATCCTGAACAGGCCGCTAAGGCTCCTAAGAAGGACCTCGATCCTCAGTTCGAGCTGAGCACCAAGGAAGTCGAGACAACACTTAAGAAGTCCCTCGGATCTAAGGTAAGACTTAAGATCCTCGACAGCGAAGCGGGAAGAGGAAAGATCATTATTGATTATAAGAATTACGAAGATCTCGACCGCCTCATTGATCTGTTAAGGTAATTAGCGGAGTAGCCGCGCCCGGATTATAATGCTTGTAGTGCTATATTATTGATGGCCATATGCATGACCCCGTTGATAGTTATAGTCAAATTATCCAAGCGCGCCAATAGATATACTTAAGTTGAAAGTGGTTTTCTATTCTGCTATAATCTGCACCGTTCGGAGATGTATCGAAGTGGTCATAACGAGGCGGTCTTGAAATGTTCCAGATAACG
>CAMNNN010000054.1 GCA_946545505.1 uncultured Clostridia bacterium | reverse complement strand
TCGATAACATCGTCCCTTGTAAGAAGCGATCTCGTCGCCGAATGCCTTAATCTGTCGATCTCATCATTGATCGACGAATCTTTCTCTATATAAGTGTCGGTCGAAGCGATATAAGCTTCCGGCTGGTAGTAATCATAATATGAGACGAAATACTCTACCGCATTCTCGGGGAACAATTCCTTGAATTCCGAATAGAGCTGACCGGCAAGTGTCTTGTTATGAGCGAGAATGAGGGTCGGCCTGTTGATCTCCTTAATGACATTGGCCATAGTAAAGGTCTTACCCGAACCCGTTACACCGAGCAGAGTCTGGCCCTTCATCCCCTTCCTGATGCCGTCAACAAGCTGTCCTATCGCCTTAGGCTGATCGCCCGAAGGCTCATACTGTGAAACTAACTTAAACATATTCTGATTATAACAGAACATGTGTTCGCTTTCTACCTTAACGTGATTATAATTAAGCGTCGTTTTATAATGGGTATATGGACAGTAAGAAACGGCTGAATTACGTAATCGACATCTTACTCACCGCGTTCGCCGCCATCCTGTGCGGAACCGGATGCGGGCTGATGAATTACGCCTCTTTGGGAATGGATGCCGTCGGAACTTTATATGACGGTATACGAACAGCATTTAACCTCTCACTTGACTCGATAGGCACAGTCTCGATGGGTATCAGTATCATCCTCGTCATCTTCCTGTTCCTTGTTAAGCGTAAATATGTAAGCACAGGAACCGTGATCTACTTTCTGTTCTACGGTGTCTTCGCCAATCTCAGCACGGCCGCACTCCAGAAATTCATCAGTTCTGATTCAATTTATCTTAAAGCCGGGACCGGCATCCTTGGCGTTCTTATACTCTCGTTCGGACTCGGAATCTATATTGCGGTTGATATCGGTGTCGACCCTTTCACCGGCATAGTACTTCTCATCACGGAAACAACTCATAAGAAGCTTGAATCGGTCAAGATAGTCCTTGATATCATAACCATCATCACAGGCATTCTGTTAGGCGCCAGGATCGGTGCACTCACTGTGATCGCGACATTGACCGAAGGCCCGCTTATCGCCTTCTTCACAAAGAAGGTCCAGGCGTTCTACTTTAAGAAAATCCGGAAGATTTAATCCTCGAACTTATCAGCATCCAGAGTCTTAACGACTTTGGCGGGATTACCGACAACAATGGCATAATCAGGTACGTCCTTGGTTACAACCGCAGCGGCACCGACAATAGCATGCTTACCGATCGATATACCCGGCAGTATCGTTACTCCGGCTCCTATCCAGGCACCTTTCTGAATAAGCACGGGCTTCACGGTAAGGAGCTGTCTTTCATAAGGGTCGTGGTTATTTGTAAGTATCTGCACATTAGCGGCCATCTGAACATCATCCTCTATCGTGATACCGCCCCTTGCCATGGCAAGAAGATTCGAGTTAAGGTACACGCGCTTTCCTATCTTGATCCGGTCAAAACAGACTCCCTGCAAAGGCGCTGCCACATAAGATCCTTCTCCCACGTTCCCGTCGAAAAGCTTCTGCATAAGTTCCATATACTCGGGAGTACCGGGCATGGTGTGATTGAACTTAAAAAGAAGCTGCGCCTGTGCGCTTCCCTTCTCAAGTTCTTCGGGTGTATGTAATCTCATATCAACAACAGTTTCTTGGCATTCCATAAGTTAGCTCCTTACAGGCTTTCCAGCCAGT
Source organism: uncultured Clostridia bacterium (assembly GCA_946545505.1). Classification (GTDB taxonomy): domain Bacteria; phylum Bacillota; class Clostridia; order Saccharofermentanales; family Saccharofermentanaceae; genus Saccharofermentans. The sequence goes on along the minus strand of CAMNNN010000054.1, from coordinate 6,469 downwards.
TCCCATACTTCGTAGTAGTTATCAGTCCGGGCAACATCCTGATGCGTCTCAGGACCGAAATAGTAGTTGCTCGGAGCATCATAAACCGGCACAAGACACGCATCGTGATCAAATCCGTTGTCAATAAAGACCTGAAGAAATTCCATCTCTGTGTCAGTCACTGTATCATCATTATACAGAATGGCCCATGCAGCCTTGCCGAATAAATTGGAATAGTAAGGAACACCGGTATCAAACTCAGTCTCGGCATCCGCATCAAAGAGCATCTGAGCGATCCTCACATCACCCTCAGTCACCGGCCTCGCGGCAACCATATCAAGATACTCATCCCATGTACACTCCACATAAGCCATGATCTCGAATCTTTCCTGAGAATCCACCTCGGAACCGCGTTCCAGAGCAAATTCTACAATCTCCGCATTACCTGCATCCAGACCATATTCAAGAATACTTCTGCGATTATTATCGCGGTAATAGAGCAGCGCTTCATTATCATCAATCATCGATTCGAGTTGTTCAAAACACTCCTCATCATCGGTATCGATATATCCTATAAGACTGTCACGGAAACGGTTCACGGTCTTGTAATACACCTTCTCGGTACTGCCGTCAGGCATATACACATCTGTGAAGGCAGTCTTGAAGAATCCGTATGCGAACAGGGCGATGATTGGAATGACCAGTAAAACCGAGATAACGATGAGAGTAGTTCCCGCTATACGGGGGCCCTTCTTGTCTTTCTTCTTGCCTACTATCTTGAAGATAATGCCTAATAACAGGCACAGTCCCGAGGCTCCCAGAATCGACAGGAGGATAACAAGAAACAAAGCCCCGAAAACCATTCCCATGAATGCCATAATTACATCTCCGCTCTATCCACTACAATCGATGCCACAGGAAGCAGTATCGCGAGCATTACAACGCCTGCGGCGGCTCCCGCGATGATTCCGAACAGAAGCATCGATGTTATGCTCGTAACAACTACAACCGGAATCATAGCAAGCGAGCAAACAAACATTACACCTATATATCTTACAGTCATAAGCAGGTACTTGCCAAGCATAGGCAACAGTCTCATTATAAGCAGCGCCGCCATCTCACATAACAGGTCGAAGATGAGCATCATGCCTCCGAAAGCGGCAGCCTCCAGCCAGCTGAAGCCTACCATGAACCTCATAAGCAGAGCACACAATACAGAGTCGAAAGCCATCTCCGGAATATCCGCCTTAAGGCAAGCGAAAAGCTTCGCTCTCGCGGTCTCAGGTATGAGGTAGATATAGTGCTTTGTAAACTCCGTTACGGTCTTACCGCCTGCATACACTACGGCATTAAGCAGGATCATCATCATAAATGCCGATACGATCAGGCCCTTGCCGTCAGCATCCTCTGCCATGCTTCCCTGAGACATAAAGAACAGGTATGCCGCAGTAATGATCCTATACATGACAGCGAGAGGATTAACGAAGAAAAACTTGGAGCCTCTCTTATTCATCAGGAAATGAATCGCCGTGATTGCTGAAGCTCCGTCACCGCCGCCAAGCTTCTCCTTGCCAACCTTGGCTCTCTTTGTCATGGCTGCCGTATCCGCATCGATACCGGCACGCTTAGCCTCAGCCATATCATGAGCCTTCTGCGCATAAGCGATAGCTGTCTCATAGTAATCAAGGTTAAATCTCGTATAGATGATAACAAGTACGGCCAGTGATACGAGAACGAGTCCGACTCCGAGAACGCAGATCAACGGAGATCCGCTGATGATACCGTCGTAGATCATTGCTACCCAGCCGCCGCCCGGGTACAGCTTTATGAACCAGGACTCACCGAAAGAAGCGAGTGCCCCCTTGGCAGAGAACGGAAGCAGTGTGTTGTTAAGGTAAGCCGTAACGGCGAATCCGCCGATCGCGATAACATCGAGAACAATGCCGGCGGTCATTACCTTATTACGCTTACCCTCATCCTCGTCATCAGAGAATAAAGCTCCGAAGAATGAACCTAAGAAGTATCCGATCAAAGCCGAGATAAACGAACCTGCCACGATACAAAGAAGGTCGACGGTGCTGACACCGATGGCGTTGTAGATTATCGCAGTCTGCGTCGAGATAAGAAACGAGAATACGAAACACAGCTGCATAGTGCCGGATGCTGCAAGAATGAGATTGAATCTCGGTGTGAAAGGGCCGGCCATGTGATATACCACATCAGCCGTAGAGAATCCTACGACACCGTTCTTAAGTCCCGTATAGAACATGAAGTTAAACATGACAACGAGAATAAGATACAGTCCTCCCCTTACGACATCTATATCTCTGGGGACAAATGAATCACTCATGGTTCCGTCGGAATTAGGCATAGCCATCAATGTCGGGAATGCCATCATGATCACGAAGATACCGACGAACAGTAAAAGAAGCAGAAATTTCCACGGATGCTTGAGCGCGGATTTACGCACTCTGTAAAGATAAGCTCTAAGCATATTGTCCCCCTTAAGCCTTGCCTTCGGTAATCTCAAAGAAGAGCTGCTCAAGGCTCTTATCATCGGAAGTGCCGGGGATATTATGCTTTGTCGCCGCGATCTTACCGTTCATCATGATATGAACGACATCCCAGTAATCTTCGATAGTATCGATCATGTGTGTAGAGATAAGAACTGTCTTACCTGCATCACGAAGCTCCTGGAAAACAAGCTTCAACTCCTTGATAGCATGAGGATCGAGACCTACCATAGGCTCGTCGAAGATAACGACAGAAGGATCGTGCATGAGTGCACAACATATGGAAACCTTCTGCTGCATACCCTTGGATAATTCCTTCCCCATCTTCTTTTTCTTATCTGAGAGTTCGAATCTGTCGAGAAGCTTCTCCTTAATGGAAACATCCTCAACCTTATAAGCACGTCTTATGAATTCAAGATGCTCATCGACTGTGAGCGTATCATATAAAGCAGGTATCTCGGGAATATAACCGAGCTTTCTCTTCGCTTCGAGAGAGTGTGTATCAAGGCCGTCGATCTCGATTGTTCCCTGATACTTAAGCAGTCCTGCGATGGACTTTATGATCGTTGACTTACCGGCTCCGTTAGGTCCGAGCAGAATTCCGACCTCACCGTCGCCGATAGTGAATGACAGATTGTCATTCGCGACAAACTTCTTATATTTCTTGGTAACACCATTAACTGTAAGCATAATAAGACCTCCTAAATTCCTCTAGCATTCTAACAATAGCCGGATAAGAATGACATAAAGAAAAATTAAGACTTATTAAAGAATGCTCAGTGGTCCTGATTATCGGCGTGTACAGCCGGCAAGTGAGGATGAACCTTATCCCTGCACTTGATCATAAGAATGAAGAAAATGAAGTGCGACACGGCAAAGCCGATTCCTATCGGATAAGCCGAATAATCCGGAACACGGAACCCCTCTTCCGCCATGAGGATGTATGTTAGGCACACGCCGGTCATGAATGAAGCCGGAACAGCCGTGATTAAAGACGCAAAAGGTTTCTTATGTGTCTTAATTAGATACACGGTAGAGACCCAAAGTGCGATCATAGCAAGCGACTGGTTGCTCCACGAGAAGTAACGCCAAAGCACATTGAAATCTATCTGCGTCATGACAGCACCGAACAGGAGCATGGGGACCGTAAGAATAATGCGGTTGCGTATGCTCTTCTGATCAAGTTTTGTGGTCTCTGCAAGTATCAGCCTTGCCGAGCGGAAAGCCGTATCACCCGATGTTATCGGACACACGACGACACCTATAACTGCAAGTATGCCGCCAAACGTACCGAGCATTCCCGTGGAGATATCGTAAACCGCACCTGACTGCCCTAATTCGGTCAATGCATTCTGAAGCCCGCCTGTCGCGCCGTAGAAAGCGACACCGCCCGCAGCCCATACGAGTGCAATGACACTCTCGGAGAGCATAGCCCCGTAGAAGACCTTACGCCCCTGGTGCTCTGATGTTATGCATTTCGAGATCATCGGAGACTGTGTCGAATGAAATCCCGAGATAGCACCGCAGGCGACAGTGACGAACATGAACGGCCATACCGGAAGATCATTGGGATGAAGGTTCTGAAATGTAAGTTCAGGAACCGTATAGCCGCCCCGGATAATACCGAAGACAATGCCCGCAGCCATGAGGATGAGAACTCCGCCGAACACGGGATATACGCGTCCGATTATCTTATCTATCGGCCAGATAGCTGCAAGAAGGTAATAGATCAGGATAACCGCAATCCAGAACGTCTTGCCAAGACTATCGGGTGTAAGCCTGTCGATCAATGCCGCCGGGCTTGTGACAAATACTGTACCTGTCAGAAGGAGCAGTACCACTGAGAAAATGCGCATGGCCCACTTGGCAATCGGACCGAGATAAACACCCGATAATTCCGCAATCGAAGCACCGTCGTGACGTTCGGATATCATGCCGCACATGTAGTCGTGAACACCGCCTCCGATAATGGCGCCGAAGACTATCCACAAGAAAACGACAGGACCGAAGCAGGCACCCATCAGTGCACCGAAGATAGGTCCGGTTCCCGCGATATTCAAAAGTTGAACAAGATACAGTTTCCAAAGCTTGAGCGGAACAAAATCAACCCCGTCCTCTCTGGCGACCGCAGGGGTTTTCCTGTCATCAGGACCGAACACCTTCTCGACCAGTCTTCCGTAGAACACATAGCCAATTATCAGTATGACAAGAGATAATCCGAACGAGATCATTATGTTACTCCGTCAATCTCATAACCGGCCTGGCCAAGAACACTCAATGCCTTATCAAAATTCTCATTCTTAACAAGTATGTAGTCGGTATTGTAAGTAGACACGGCAAAGATGCCGATGCTGTTATCCGCAAGTACCGAGGATATCTTCGACAGGATCCCGATCAATGAGAAATCAAGCACTCCTTCGATCCTGAAGCCTTTCCACCCGTCATCGCGGTGAGTAGTGTTATCCGGAGTATCTTCCGTACGGCAGACCAAAGAGATCTCCTCATCTGTCTTTCCCAAAAAATAGAATTCTCTGTTAAGATCTACCGCATCTGTTCCGTTAAGTTTACATACGGTAAGATCATAAGGGATGGCCTTAAGTCTCATCACTGTCCCTCCTGCTCTTCACTCATCTGTTCCGATATCATATTTCTTTATTGCCAGCTCCATGAGGCCATTCTGTTCGAGGAAAGCCTCGACTTTGGCGAAGTAGTCCTCTACATCATTTATGTCCTCACAGAGTATATTCTCACTAAGCGACGCACCTGCCGTACCCGGATCAAACAAAAGGTCATACCAAAGATGAACTATAACATCGTCGTTTACTTCACGCTGTCTGTCAAAAGATATGACAAAATGTTCCTGACCATCCTGGTACACATAAGTAGAGACACTGAATTCAAACTTAAGATTGTCATTTATTACGCTTCCGGCATGCTCCTTGTAAAGCTTGAAAGCCTCTCTTACGCTTTCTGCATTCTCAGCCTCTTCAGAAAACATCTTAACCCGGGAACGGAAGAATTCATTCCCCATACCCGACCATTCGTCCGTAAGTTTGTTAAGACCTTCATACGGATTATTGCCCAACATGGTCTGTCTGAACTTCTCGTACTCGGGATTCTTGGACTGAATATTCTTAAATCGGATAATAGACGTGATAGAAAGGATCAGATCAATCAGAAGCAAGATCACTCCGACGATTAAGAATTCATGCTTGAATAACCCGATCACGATAAAAATGACTCCCAGAAGAACGAGTGGGAAATACATCTGAAAGAAAAAAGATGTAAACAGAGTAAACCTGAGGAGCCTGTTCATTTTCTTCTGCATCTTCTCATCTGGTTCAATCATAAGTCACTCCTCGGTAAATAATCTCCAGGATATAAGTATAGTCAGTCCCCACATGGCAAAATAAGTCACTGCCAGAAGGCCTATCAATACTGTCAGTATAGCAGATATATCTGTCCCCATTGAAGCTGTAAGTCCGCCTGTAAGCGCCTCAGAGGGAATCATTCCGATGACGAGCAGGACAACCATCAGAACATAGCGGGCGAACATCATGGAGAACTTGCCGAACTGGCGCAGCAGCTTAACGCACACTATACCCACAGTCTGAGCAAGAAGATCGAAGACCGTCATCATAAAAACAAACATGACCGCAGGGAGCAGTCCGAACTCATCCCACGCCACAAGTTTGATCATAAGGGCGCATACGAGCGCATCGAAAACCATCTCGGGCACATCTGCAAGAAGACACATTGTAAGCTTATAAGATGTCTTCTCGGGGACTATAAAGAAATACGGGCGTCCCAGTTCCATTACGGTCTTGCCGCCTCCGAACACAATGGCATTAAGGACCATCATGGTACATATACCGATAACGATTACGATGACATCCAGATCCTCCGGCATTATGTTGTCCGTAATAAGAAGCACAATAAGCGCGAACACTCTGTATATCATCGCGACCTTGTTGATA
>CAMNNN010000053.1 GCA_946545505.1 uncultured Clostridia bacterium | reverse complement strand
GACAATGAAGGTCTGCACACGTTGCCTTCGTTCCGGTCTCGTAAAGAGAGCATAATCGGAAGTCTTTATATCAGGAGATAATTAAAGAGCGGTTCGTAAGAGCCGCTCTTTTGTTGTCAGGGTTATTATCAAAGTAAAAGGGCGGTCCCGAGTGAACCGCCCTTAATTTATTATTTGTTAGGAACTTCGATAACGCTCTTGCCGCCCATGTAAGGCCTCAGAACCTCGGGGATCCTGATGGAGCCGTCCTCATTGAGGTTATTCTCGAGGAAAGCGATGAGCATTCTCGGCGGAGCTACGCATGTGTTGTTCAGCGTGTGAGCAAGATATGTGCCGTTCTCGCCCTTAACTCGGATCTTAAGTCTTCTGGCCTGAGCATCACCCAGGTTGGAGCAGGAACCGACCTCGAAATACTTCTTCTGACGGGGGGACCATGCCTCGACGTCACAGGACTTGACCTTCAGGTCAGCAAGGTCGCCGGAGCAGCACTCGAGAGTTCTTACGGGAATATCGAGTGAGCGGAAATAATCAACAGTATTCTTCCACAGAACGTCGTACCACTTCTTGGAGTCTTCAGGTTTACATACGACGATCATCTCCTGCTTCTCGAACTGGTGGATGCGGTATACGCCTCTTTCCTCGATGCCGTGAGCACCGACTTCCTTGCGGAAGCAGGGGGAGTAGGATGTGAGTGTCTGGGGAAGCTTGGACTCATCGATGATAGTATCGATGAACTTACCGATCATGGAGTGCTCGGATGTACCGATGAGGTAGAGGTCCTCGCCCTCGATCTTATACATCATGTTCTCCATCTCAGCGAAGGACATAACGCCTGTTACAACGGAAGATCTGATCATGTAAGGCGGAATGTAATATGTGAATCCGCGGTCGATCATGAAGTCTCTTGCATAAGACAGACATGCGGAGTGAAGTCTCGCGATATCGCCCTTCAGGTAATAGAAACCGTTACCGGATGTGTCACGTGCGGGATCGAGCTCGATGCCGTCGAGCTTTTCCATGATATCGACGTGGTAGGGAACTTCAAAATCGGGAACTGCGGGCTCGCCGAATCTCTCGATCTCCACATTCTCTGAGTCGTCCTTGCCGATCGGAACGGAAGGATCGATGATGTTAGGGATGACGAGCATTCTCTTACGGATCTCTTCCTCGAGCTCTGTCTCCTTAACGGACAGTGCCTCGAGCTCGGCTGCCATATCAGTAACCTCAGTCTTCTTAGCCATGGCTTCATCCTTCTTGCCCTGGCCCATGAGCATACCGATCTCCTTGGAGACTACGTTACGCTTGTTACGAAGGCTCTCAGCCTTCTGCTTAGCCTCTCTGAATTCCTTGTCGAGTGCGATGACCTCATCAACAAGGGGGAGCTTCTCATCCTGAAACTTCTTCTTGATATTCTCTCTGACGATGTCAGGCTCGGTTCTCAGAAGTTTAATGTCTAACATATTATCCTCCGATTAATATTAATTACTCTTAATAAACAACCTATTATACATCTTCGGGGTCATTATTACCGCCATAATTTCCTTCGGGGTAGATGACGGTCGCATTCCACAGTATATACTCGTCGAGACGCATGTCCTGGATCGCGCGTATCTGGTCATTGATGGCATCGTAATCATACTCGAGATAATTGCCCTCGCCCAAATAATAAGCCGTGAACGCCTGAACATAAGGCCTTACCGTGCAGTATCCCTCCTGATACCATGCCGAGCTTCCCGCTGACAAAGACGCGATCATCATGTCGTACGGGTACAGGTCCGGCTTATCGAAGGTGATGCCGCCGATCATTGTTCCGAGCGCGTAGTGCGAAGGATAGATCATCGGGCAGACCGAATCCTCGCCGGCAAGTCCTATCGTCATCCAGTCCTGACCTAAGATTTGGCCGTCGTATGAGGATGTGAGTATGATGCCGAATACATCTGCGGACATCGGTACTCCGAGAGTGTCCTGGATGCGTACGCGTGCGGTGCGGACAAAGCGGTTGATAGCCTCGGTCTTATCAGGAACCGTGCCCTCGAGTCCGAAGTAAGGCTCCGTTCCGGAAGCCGTCGAGCCTGTCGGAAATCTTATATAGTCGAACTGGATCTCATCGACGCCTCTGCCGATAGCTTCCTCGGCAAGCTCGATCAGATACTCCCAGTTATCCGCATTATACGGGTCGAGGAAGGCTCGTCCGCCCTCGGAATTGAAGGCCAATACGTTGCCGGCACTGTCGCGGATCGCTCTCTCGGGATATGCATTCGCGAGGTTAGGGTCCTTGAAGCACACGATACGGCCGATAACTCTGATGCCGTGGTCGTGGCACTGCTGAACTACTTCTCCTAAGTTGTAGTAGCCATAAACCGTGCTTGTGGCGAGTGCGAGCTCGTTCGTCGTATCGAAGAGGACACCGTCCTGCTCCTTAAGATCGATGACGAAGGAGTTGATCTCAGAGTTCTCGGCAAGCTCGAAACACTCTTCGAGGTTGGACGCGGGTCCGAGGTATATTCCTCTTACTGGGAAGTGCTCATAGGGAACGGGGTTAGCCGCAGGCTCCAGGGGGCCCCACATGGCAAGCGCTGCCTCAGAGTCCTCGAGATATTCGGTAATTACATAGGGTTCCGTGGCGGTCGTGGTATCGAAAGTACCGTCAAGCCGTGCGATGCCGATGTTGTTGCCCGTCTCGGTCGCGAGGTTCTCCTCGGTCCTCTTACGGCCTATCAGCATACCCAGGAAAACGAGGCCCAATACGACAGAAGTCACTCCGAGCATAACGAAAAGCTTCTGCAGGGTCTCAATGCGTTTCCCTGTATAGCCTCCGCGTTCTCTTCTCAAGAAGTCGGATGTGTCGTATCTGCGGTCGTGATTAATCATAATAGAAATTATACATTATTTAATGATAAAATCACTTTAACATTCATTAACGAGGTAACGTTTATGCTTATCAGAAACTGCACGGGAGGAATCGTATTCTACGGGGACAAAGTTCTCATGATCGAGAACGATAAGCACGAGTGGGCTTTTCCCAAGGGCGTTATCAGAGTTAATCAGAAGATCACCGAAGTAGTGGTAAAGCGCGTCAAGCTCGAGACCGGCGTTGATGCCAAGGTCCTCGCACCCTGCGGCAAGACTCACTATGAGTTCTATTCGATCTCCAGAAGAAAGCCCGTGCATAACAATATATCGTGGTTCATCATGAAGGCCGAAGATACCAAGACCGAGGCCAACAGTGAAGAGAATATCCTTAATGCCAAGTTCTTTGACGTGCAGGTGGCTATGAACAAGGTCACTTACAGTCAGGACAAGTCCCTGCTTCTCATGGCTTACCAGAAGTATAAGGAGTTAAGTTAAGCTTGGCGGATTCCTTCATAACCTTTGCCCGAGAAGGGCAGTCCAGGATAGAGATCAGCAAGTCCGTTTTTATAGGGAACGCATGCGAAGTCAGCACGGCAGCCGAGGCTGAGGCTTTTGTCGCGAAGATAAGGGCTGAATACCCGGATGCGAGACACGTGTGTTATGCCTGGCGCGTGTGCGGCGAGACTTTTATGCAGAAGTATTCGGATGACGGCGAGCCCTCGGGCACGGGCGGCATGCCGATACTTAATGTTCTCGAGAAGCGTGAGATCAATAACGCGGTTATTACCGTGACGAGGTATTTCGGCGGGATATTGCTCGGCAAAGGCGGACTCGTACGCGCTTATACCGAGGCGGCTTCAGGTGCTTCGGAGGATGCCGGACTTGTGCGCGTTACTGACGGCGAGATCTACTCCATGACAGTAGGTTACGACTTAAGCGAGAAGCTCATATATGCGCTGACGACCGCAGGCTGGGATGTTAAGGAGCCTGAGTACGGCGAGAATGTTGTCCTGAAGGTGACATGTCCCGCGGCAAAGGGTGAGGAACTTATGAGTTTTGTAGAGGACAGAAGCTTCGGGCGCGTCGCGGCAGTGAAGGAAGGGACGGCACTCATAAGGACTCCGGTTGATTAGAAATTGACAATATTTTGACTAATATTTGCCCTTATTTATAATTCGTATCAGAGTATTATCGACTTTATCGAGGTGATAATAATGGAAGAAACAAACAAGAATAATAAGAAAAGTCTGTTCGTGCCGATACTGTGCGCCATAACTTTATGTTCCGTGCTGTTCTCGGCGTTTCAGACCGTGTATATCTTAAGACTCGCTTCAGGTTCGGTAGGAAACTTCTCTTACATGAGAGGACAGGAGGAAGAACCGATGCCGGCACCGGAACGTGAGGAAGCCGATCCTACAGTGTCTCCCGTCGCGAACCCCGAGTTCTCACTCGAGCATGCGGCTTCAGTAACCGATCCGAACAAGACGACGCTCAGCACGACTGAGATCGTAACGCTCGTAAGCCCCGCGACCGTATCGGTCTATGTAATGACCGAAGTGAACGGCGCGACGACTCCTGTTTATACGGGTTCCGGATTCTTCGTAAGTCCAGACGGCTATGTCGTAACCAACAGGCATGTAGTCGAGGAACTCGTGGATGATTCCGGTTATTCGGTATTAGTCATGGTTCCGGGATATGATGTTCCGGTCGAAGCGGAGCTTGTAGGTTCTGATATCCAGACTGATATCGCAGTGCTTAAGGCGGAAGAACAGGATGAGCCGTACGATTATGTAACTCTCGGTGATTCCGATTCCCTTCAGGTAGGCGAGCTCGTAGTCGCCATCGGCAATCCCCTCGGAAGACTGTCCGGAACCGTTACTGTCGGAGTAGTTTCAGCGCTTGACCGTCAGGTTAATAACGCAGGCTACACGATGGAGCTTATCCAGACTGATGCTTCGATCAATACAGGTAATTCCGGCGGACCGCTGATCAATTCATTCGGTGAGGTCATAGGTGTTACCAATGCGAAGATCGGAACCGCAGAGGGTCTGGGATTCGCGATCCCGATCTCCGATGTCGATGAGATCATCCAGTCGATCATCAACTTCGGGTATGTCTCGAACCGTCCATATCTCGGTGTAACTGTAGGGCAGATCGCATCCGACGATTACTATGGAGCTGTCGCAGGAGTATATGTCTCTGAAGTTGAAGAAGGCGGCCCTGCACAGGTGGCAGGCCTCAGGCCCGGCGATATAATTCGCTCCTTCGACGGGGTTGCAATCACCCATTCCGATGATATTATAGATGTGCGCGACCTTCATGTGCCCGGTGACGAGGTTACCGTGGTCGTAGAAAGAGACGGTCGTGAAATTGAATTCAATCTGGTGATCGGAGATTCAAATGACGCAGAACAATAATTACACGAGACGCAAGTCCAAGTACGTCAAGATTATGGCGACGATACTCGCGATAGCGGTAGGCGGTTCGCTCATCATGTCGGTTATAGCATTAATAATAGCGGGGATCTGACCCCGCTATTTGTTTGTTGTTTATATGAAGTTGAGTTCTTTGATTACGGTACGTCAGCGATCCTGTCGAGACCTGTCTGATTGAATTCATAAGCATACGAACCCATAGTCTCATTTAAGAACGCCTGGTAGTTTCTCATACGTACAAACGAGTTTACTCTGTCGTACCATTCGGGGTTCTGTGAGATTTCAACGAGATATACGATGTAGTACCCCGTATCGGTCTCGAGGAAGGCCTTGTCGCCAGCGACTCTCGTATCCGAGAAGATCCATTCGTTAAGAATTCCGTCGTACTTGCCAGGATATGTATCCTGGCTGTGCGTAATAACGATATTGCCGTTGATGATGTCGTCGTTATAAAGATTCTCGATTGTCTGTACGTCAGTCTCTTCACCCAATACGCCGATCGTATCGTAGATCTCCTGAGCGACCTGCTGGGCATTCGCCACATCATAGCCCGGGACTGTATCATCACCTGAATTATCGATAAGGACTTCAACCATACGTACTTCACGGAGAGGTACGGTCTGTCTTTCCCTGTTTACGAATACGAGAATGATAGGGAAGCCGTCCTCATCGTTGAAGATAACGGAATCGCCGGCAGTTCTCTCGGGAGCGAAGAGCCAGTCTCTGAAGTCAGTGTGTGTGAAGTCGTCATAACGTGCGCCTGATGTGAGGCAGGAATCGGTAAGCTGCAGGATAGCAGCGGCCTCGCCTGAGAAATACTGGGCGGCGATAGCTTCGAACATGGAAGGGTCATGTCCCATCTGCTCGATAATCTGGTTCGCGTGCAGGTTGGCAGTGTCCACGAATGCCTGGTCTCTTTGCTCATATCTTATACGCAGGAGCTTGTAGTCTATCTCATCGTATGCGTTGGGGTTGCTGTTGTAAGCTTCCTCAGCCTGTTCGTCCGTAGCCTGAAGTTCAACGAGCTTGGCGTCGGACGCGTAGTCCTCGGTGAAATACATTTTCGCGAGGGAGGAGAGTATGACCTGCTCGTCCACCTGATCGCCGAAGACACCTCTGATGTAAGTCGTGAGGTCAACTCCGAGCTCGTTTGCCTTGCCCTGGAGCCAGTCGATGTAAGCGCGTGCGAGGTCGTAATGCCTCTGCTCGATCTCGTAGCCGTGTGATGTCGCGTCATCGTAGAGAAGCTGTGTGAGCTGCATCTGCTGTGCCGTTAAGTCCAGGAAGTAGTCGCGGTTCGTAGCGAAGTTCGCATCCATGGAAGGCGACGCGAGCATCTCAGGCGTGTCCGCAGCGAAAATATCAACACCGTTGTCTATCAGTATGTAGTGGTACATGAAGGAGAACTCGGCACTGTCCACGGGCTTGCCGCCGATGAGGAGCGGGCTTTGCAGCTTGTCGTTAATACCTGCGTTGTAGAACAATGAAGTCGCTACCGTCGCAAGCACTATAAGGGAAGCGATTACAAGGAAAGTGATACTCCTGATGCTGCCCTTGGTCACGGGGGTGCGCGAAGTGTCACCCTTCTCGGGAGCGAGGTCGAGCTTGACCGGTGCAATGTCATTCTTACGTGCTGTCTGCGTCATGGGAGCGGCAGTCTCATCGGTAATCTTATCTTCCAGCGTTTCCTCGTTAGCGCCTGATAAAGAAGACGTGTTTTCTGTTAAGTCCGAGAGAATATTAATGCTGCTCTCGGCTGACTCGCCGGAAGCATCGAAGTTCGGTATCCTTACGTTCTCTTTCCTGTTATCTCTGTTCTTTTTCAAAGCGGTTCCTCCTTGCCGGGAACAATTAGTTTGATCGCATTCTTAATGCAGCTTATATGGGCGGGCAGGGTCGAGCCCTTCTCGCCGTCGATATCGAGTACGAGTTCTTCCTCGGACTCGATCGTAATGTTATCGGACTGGATATAGATAACGTTGTCGTTGTTGATGTGATCGCCTATGACGAGACTCCCGAGGAGCGGGACGATGTCGATCGGGTCCATCTTCTTTACCGCGAGCATATCGAGGACGCCGTCGGTCAGGTCAGCCTTGGTCATGAGACTTCTGAATCCACCGACGCTTCTCGTGTTCGAGATCATGAACATTATGATGTCTTCCTCGTATGTCTTGCCGTTCGCCGTGATCTTAACCGGGATCGAGCGGTTGATGTCGGGAAGATCCTTCATAGCCGACAGCCAGTAGGCGACGGGACCTATCGCGGTCTTGATGTCGGACCTTGTTGTATAGGCGACGTCGGTCATGAGGCCTCCGGCTACAACGTTAAGGAAATAGTCGTCATTGGCTTTGCCGCAGTCGACATCGATGTATTCGGGTTTGGCGAGCATTCTCGCGAAGTCGGAAGGGACCTGTGGAAGGTTGTTGATCGTCGCGAAGTCGTTTACCGTGCCGGAAGTGTAGATCGCGAGGGGCAGATCGACGCCGCCTCTCATCATTCCGGTTACGACTTCGTTGACAGTGCCGTCACCGCCTAATGCGACGATGGCATCATATTCATCCGCCCTTGTCTCACGTGCGAAGTTCATCGCGTCGTCCTTGCCTGCGGTGTAGCAGATATCGGAACGCATAAGGTTACCGGTCTCGGACAGATACAGAAGTATGTTGTCGAGATCTTTAACGGATGTCTCCCTTCCTGAAGAAGGATTGATGATTATTCTTAACCTAAGTCCCATACATAATATACTTTAGCATATATAAAGCTTTCTTTTTATTACCGCATTGCTACAAAATATGGTACTATTGGTCTCATGGATAAATTGGGCAAAGAAAGGGAAATACCGTCTAGGATAATGAGATTATTCAAAGATCTCAGGTTTTTCTCTTTTATTTTTCCGTTCTTAAGTATTCTTATAATCTTCGCGATAATGGGCGTTTATCCCGCCGGCACGAAGACCATGCTCACGGTCG
>CAMNNN010000052.1 GCA_946545505.1 uncultured Clostridia bacterium | reverse complement strand
GGAATGCTTCACTCCTTCAGGAGCTTTCTATGCTTTCCCGTCAATTAAGAACACGGGCCTTACTTCTGAGGAATTCTGTGAGAGATTCCTCATGGAGAAGAAGGTTGCAATCGTACCCGGAAGTGCTTTCGGCGAGTGCGGTAAGGACAATGTTCGTATAAGCTATGCAGCTTCAATGGAAAATATAAAAACTGCTATGGAAAGACTCGCAGAGTTTACTGCAGATCTTAAGAAAGGGTAATTAAATGCTGGAATTTGATAACGTTAGACTTGATCTTGAGTCTTATAAGGAACCTCTTTCTGACCTTAAAGACTCACTTCATATCGATACGCTCTCAACCAAGATCAGTGAGCTTGAGGCCAGAACACAGGAACCTGACTTCTGGAATGACGTAAACAAGGCACAGAAGCTCCAGACGGATCTTCGCCGTATGCAGCAGAGAGTTGAGAACTATAACAAGCTCGTTGCTGACAGGGAAGACCTCCTTGCACTGTGTGAGCTTGCCAACGAGGATGAGGATCTCGATTCGCTCGGCGAACTTACTGAAGGCGTGGAGAAGTTCAAGGCGGACTTCGAGAAAATGCGTCTCGAGACTCTGCTTACAGGTCCTTACGACAAGAATAATGCCATATTGTCGCTGCAGGCAGGTGCAGGCGGTACTGAGGCTATGGACTGGGTAAGTATGCTTTACCGTATGTATACAAGATGGGCTGAAGCAAAGGGATATCAGATCAAGCTTCTCGATTATCTCGAAGGTGAAGAAGCCGGAGTAAAGTCATGCTCCATCATGGTAATCGGTGAGAACGCTTACGGATTCTTAAGATCCGAGCTCGGCGTACACAGACTTGTAAGAATATCTCCTTTCGATGCTGCCGGAAGACGCCATACTTCCTTCGCTTCATGCGAAGTTATCCCTGAGATGGATACCAACATCGATATCAAGATCGATCCCAAGGATCTTCGTGTTGATAAGTACAGATCTACAGGTAAGGGAGGTCAGCACATCAACAAGACCGATACTGCCGTAAGACTTACGCACTATCCCACTGGTATCGTTGTAGCATGTCAGGCCGAGCGTTCTCAGGTACAGAACATGGAGTCTGCCATGAATATGTTGAAGGCTAAGCTCTTTGCATTAGCTGAAGCTGCACAGATGGAGAAGATCGAAGACCTTAAGGGTGACCAGAAAGAGATCGCCTGGGGTTCACAGATAAGATCATATGTATTCTGTCCTTACACTCTTGTTAAGGATGCAAGAACAGGTTATGAGGAAGTTGACGTTGACTCCGTTATGGACGGCAAGATCGACGGATTCATCAATGCATTCCTCTCCGGAATGAAGATTGAGAAATAAGGGAGGTGAATTAATGAGAACAAACTTACTTAAGAAATTTGCCGCGGCTGCACTTGCAGCTGTAATGGCTTTTGGTGTTTATGCAGGTCTTGCTTCAGATACGGTCAATGCCGATATCGCAGCAAATGCAACCGTTATTAACTGTAACAGCGGAGTAAATGTCCGTGAGTATCCCACTAACCAGTCAAGAAACCTGGGAACTATCTCTCTTAATCAGAGAATTCAGGTCACAGGCTCCACTATGGCATCATCTACGGATACTTCAGATCTGTCCACATGGTACAGCATCAATTATATGAGCAACGGTGAAGTCAGATCTGGATATGTCGCAGCATACTATGTAAGAATGGATCCTTCCGGTACGGGTCCTTCAGACGGTGCTTTCGAGTCCGCTATCGCAAACTTCCCTGAAAGCTACAAACCGTATCTTCGTGATATGCACAATGCTCATCCCTCATGGCAGTTCGTTCCTGTATATACCGGTTATGACTGGAACTCTGCTATCGGAGTTGAGACAAGACCCGGCGGATCTTTGATCAGCAACAGCTGCAACGGTTCATGGAAGTCCAAGGCAGACTATGCTTATAATTCAGCTACGAATACTTATACCGTCGTTGATGCATCAACCTGGGTAAATGCTTCTCCCGAGATCGTGGCATTTTACATGGATCCGAGAAACAGTCTGAATGAGACTGCTGTATTCCAGTTCCTTGATCTGAGATATACGGCTGATAACAGCATTCCTTCAGCTCATGTTCAGGGAATTTTGCCCGGTACATTCCTTAATACATCAGCACCTAACCAGAACGGTGATGTAATCAGTTACTGCGACATCTTCGCGGATGCCGGTAATATCGCTGATATCAACCCTATATTCCTCGCAGCTCACTGCATTCAGGAGTGCAGCAAGGGAGGAAGCAACTCTTCAAGAGGAACAACTGGTTTCTATAACCTGTTCAATATCGGTGCTTATTCCAATGTTATCGATGCTACAGTAGGCGGACTGAACTTCGCTCAGAACGGTACTAGCGATCCCGGATTCAACTCCGCATACCTTATTCCCTGGAACACACCGGGTAAGGCTATCGTCGGCGGTGCTTTGTGGATGAGAGATAACTACATTTGGGCAGGTCAGCAGACACTGTACTTTATGAGATTTAACTTTAACCCCGAGTCATCCCGCAATAAGGGTTATCACCAGTACATGACGGCTACGGCATCTGTTTATACAGAGGCTGCACGTATGCAGACTGCTTATATCAGATCCGGCCTTTATGATTCCGGACAAGTATTCCTTATCCCTGTATATGACAATATGCCCGGTACAGCAGTACAGCTTCCTCCCAATGAGATTGCAGCTCCTTCTTCCGGAAACTGGGTAGGAAGAGACGGAATCGAGACATTCCTCATCTATATGTACAGATCCACTCTCCAAAGAGATCCGGATCCGGTAGGTATCAACTACTGGTATAACAACATTCAGGGCGGAATGAGCGGTGAAGACTGTGCTTACGGATTCGTATTCAGCCAGGAGATGACTAACCGTAACCTGACGAACGATCAGTATGTACGAATACTCTATAATGCGTTCCTCGGGCGAGAATGTGATCCGACCGGTTATGATTACTGGATGAACAGGCTTGCATCGGGTGCATCGAGACTTGATGTCTACCACGGCTTCTCAAGATCTCAGGAGTTCGCGGCACTGTGTAACAACGCAGGATTCAGTCCGTACTAAGACCGGAACTCATTTAATTATTATATTTATTAGGGACTGTCGCTTATGACAGTCCCTTTTATGTTATACTAAAATGATTTATTGTGTTTGAAACGGAGAGAGCCATTGTATAAATATATATACAACGCGAGGGATATAGCAGCTTATATCAAATACTTCAGTGTGCCTCAGTACATGGAAGTATCTTACATGCAGTATATTTTTAATATCGGAACGCCTGTAATGGCGGCTCCGCTTTGTAAAGACTTCGAGAAGTTCAAGAGCGAAGTTTATCGTGAACTGTATCATCTTTGGGCATGCGGATTCGAAGATGAGAGAAGCGATATCGCAGATATGGCTTCTGCCGGTGAACTTGCCAAGATATGTGATCAGGAATGCATCAATCTCGAGTCTTATATGAAGCTCATTACGCTTCACCTGATATTTACCAGAAGTCTGCCTTATGTAAACTTAAACTTCGCAGGAATGCCGCTGTCGCTTGGTATAGACTGTGACTACGGTTTGTTCGAGTCGAATGTCGTTAAGTGCGTGGAGGCATTGAACCTGGAAAGCAAGGACAGATTCGGTAAGGAATTTGACCTGGCCAGAGGTGTTCCTGACGAGCTCCTCCAGATATCGCTTACTGATGATTTCAAGAAGATCCTGAAGGGCGGAGACTTCCGTGAGTCGGTAAGAAAGGAACAGAAGGACAGGATGAGTGAGCTTCGTGAAGAATCTTTAAAGATATTCGGAAGCATACCGTTTACCAAGAAGAGGAAAGGGTCTGTTGCAGCAAATGCGGTTCCCAATGTGAATGTTCGCAAGTCGCTCGGGGAACGTGCCAACAGAAGTACGACAAGCAGGAATCAGCCCAAGGGGACACCTCTCGAAGATATAAGACATAAGGACGGAAAGTGATCGGATGGAAATAAGATACAGATTAGGACTTGATATCGGTTCAACAACGATTAAGATTGTTCTTCTCGACGGTGAGAAGATCGTTCACCGTGAATACAGAAGACATCACTCGGATATCGCGGGCCTTCTTAATCAGCTTTTCGAAGAGCTTAATGAGAAGTTCCCGAAGCTTGAGGCTTCCGTTACCATTACGGGTTCCGGCGGACTGTCTGTTGCCAACTGGCTCGGTCTTAAGTTCACTCAGGAAGTAATGGCTGAGACACAGGCAATCAAGAAGTACCATCCTCAGACGGATGTCATTATCGAACTCGGCGGCGAGGATGCCAAGATCACATATCTTCACCCCGTTATCGAGCAGAGAATGAACGGTACATGTGCCGGAGGAACAGGTGCATTCATCGATCAGATGGCTTCGCTTCTTCAGACTGATGCGGACGGACTTAATAATTTTGCTAAGGATTACCGTTCTCTCTATACTATCGCGAGCCGCTGCGGCGTATTCGCGAAGAGTGACCTTCAGCCCCTTATCAATGAAGGTGCGGCGAAGGAGGACCTCGCTGCTTCAATCTATCAGTCAGTTGTTAACCAGACGATCTCAGGTCTTGCCTGCGGACGTCCCATAAAGGGTCACGTCGCTTTCTTAGGCGGACCTCTGTTCTTCAATTCCGAACTTCGTAATGCGTTCGAGAGGACCCTTGCCGATAAGGTAGATTCATTCTGGATGCCTGAGGAGGCTGAGATCTACGTAGCTTTAGGAGCTGCATTAAGCTCTGATGATGAGCCCGTTCATCTTCCTGATCTTATCGAGAAGTTCAAGAACAGGGAAGGATTTACACCCGATATCATCAGAATCGCTCCGCTGTTTACGAGTGAAGAAGAGAAGAAAGCATTCTACGACCGCCATGAGAAGTCCAAGGTTGAGATGCATGATATCTCCAAGGAGAAGGGTGCTTTATATCTCGGTATCGATGCCGGTTCCACGACTACCAAGGCCGTACTCATCAATGAAGACGGCGATATGGTCTATTCCTATTACAGCTCCAACAGAGGTAATCCTGTATTCTCCGCTGTTGAGATTCTTAAGGATATCTATTCCAAGATAGGTAAGGATGCGTATATCAGATATTCATGTGCTACAGGATACGGTGAGAACATCATCAAGGCCGGCCTCGGTGTAGATATCGGTGAGATCGAGACTATGGCACACTTCCAAGGTGCTAAGTTCTTCTGTCCTGATGTTGATTTCATCATCGATATCGGCGGTCAGGATATGAAGTGCATGAGAATCAGAAACGGCGTCATTGATTCGATAATGCTTAATGAGGCATGTTCTTCAGGATGCGGATCATTCATACAGACATTCGCCCAGACCCTCGGTATGGATCCTGTCTCTTTCTCTAAGGCGGCGCTCGACGCGAAGAGCCCCGTAGACCTCGGAACAAGATGTACGGTATTCATGAACTCGAAGGTTAAGCAGGCTCAGAAGGAAGGAGCTTCCGTAGGTGATATATCTGCAGGCCTGTCTTATTCAGTAGTTAGAAATGCACTCTATAAAGTTATCAAGATCAGAGATACCGAGCAGCTCGGAAAGAAGATCGTCGTACAGGGCGGAACTTTCCTTAATGATGCTATCTTAAGATCGTTCGAGATCGTATCGGAGCGTGAGGTAATACGTCCCAACATTGCAGGTCTGATGGGTGCATTCGGTGCTGCATTGATCGCTAAGTCCAGAGTAACGAAGTCTGACGTATCGACAATTCTCAAGGTTGACGAATTGGAAAGCTTCGAGATGGATAGTGAGAATACGGAGTGTCCTTACTGCGGCAACCACTGTAAGCTTACGATTTCCACATTCTCCAACGGCAGCAGATTCGTATCCGGCAACCGCTGCGAGAACGGTGAGCGTGTAGGTCTTGAGACTGAAGATAATTCTTCGGGTGAAGAAGTCTTCAACATGTTCAAGTATAAGTACAAGAGGACATTCGCATATAAGCCGCTGGCGGAGAAGGATGCTCCCAGAGGAACTGTAGGTATCCCGAGAGTACTTAATCAGTATGAGAATTATCCTTTCTGGTTTACGACTCTTACCAAGCTTGGTTTCCGTGTAATCATATCCGCCAGATCAAGTCATGCCATCTACGAGAAGGGCATGGAGACGATCCCTTCAGAGTCGGTATGCTATCCCGCGAAGCTCGCACACGGCCATATCGAGAATCTCATAAGCCGCGGAATCAAGACGATATTCTATCCTGATATCCCTTACGAGGCGCTCGAGAATAAGGATTCGGGCAACCACTATAACTGTCCTATCGTTTGCTCTTATCCTGAAGTAATCAGGAATAATGTCGAGAATCTTAATGAGAAGGAGATCGAGTTCTTAAATCCTTTCATGCCTCTCGATGATCTCGATGAAGTGGCTAAGAAGTTAGCTGAGGTTTTCGCTGGAAGAGGAGTAACACTTGCCGAGGCTAAAGCTGCAGTTAGCGAAGGTGCTGAAGAATACGGTAAGTTCAAGGAAGATATCAGAACTGAAGGCGCGCGAATGATCTATGAGATGGAGAAGCGCGGAATGCACGGCATCGTCCTTGCAGGCAGACCTTATCATATCGATCCTGAGATCAATCACGGTATCCCGGAGATGATCAACCAGTTAGGCCTAGGTGTTCTTACTGAGGACTGCGTGGCTGTGCCCGGAAGACTTGCAAGACCTATCAGAGTAGTCGACCAGTGGATGTATCATACAAGACTTTATGAGGCTGCAGCTTTCGTAATAACGAAGCCCAACCTTGAACTTGTACAGCTTACTTCATTCGGATGCGGTCTTGATGCCGTTACATCAGATCAGGTTCAGGAGATCCTCGAATCAAGCGGCAAGCTTTACACGCTCCTCAAGATCGACGAGGTCAGCAATCTCGGTGCAGCAAGGATCAGAATGAGATCTTTGGTTGTCGCGATGAATGAGAGGGACGAGCTCGTCAAGGCAGGTAAGAAGCCGGCTGTAACTGCAGATCCCGAGAATCCCGCTTATGTTCTGAAGAGAGTGGAGTTTACCAAGGAAGACAAGAAGAGACACACGATCCTCGCGCCCCAGATGGCTCCTGTTCAGTTTGATTTCGTTGAGAGTGTATTCCATTCCGCGGGATACAGAATGAAGCTTCTTAAGCAGGCAACGAGAGAAGACATCGAGTGTGGATTGAAGTTCGTTAATAACGATGCATGCTTCCCTTCGATTATCGTTGTAGGTCAGATGATCAATGCTATCCTTAAGGGCGATATCGATCCTGATAATACAACGCTTATGATCACTCAGACAGGCGGCGGCTGCCGTGCTACCAATTACGTGGCTTTCCTCCGTAAGGCTTTGAAAGAAGCAGGCTACCCGAATATCCCGGTAGTTGCACTCTCAGTACAGCAGTTCGAGAAGAATGAGGGCTTTAAGATCACGCTTCCTTTTGTTAAGAGTGCGATCGAAGCTCTCTGCCTCGGTGATATGATGACAACTCTCATCTTAAGAACTCGTCCTTATGAGAAGGTTCCGGGTTCTGCTAATGCTCTTTATATGTATTTCAACCGGATCGGCCGCGATATGTTTAACAAGAGCGGATTCGCCGATGAGCTTACTGAAAGATATGATCAGATTATGCCCGGTAATTACTGGGACAGAAGTCCTGAGGAGAAGAAAAAGATCAGAGACTGTCTGTATGATATCGGTGTTGATCTCGATAATATTCCTAAGATCAGAAGCTACAAGAAGTTCATTAACCTGGCGGTCGAGAAGTTCAATCAGCTTCCTCTTCTGGACATCCCGAGAAAGCCCCGTGTAGGACTTGTAGGCGAGATCCTTGTTAAGTTCCAGCCTGATGCTAACAACAATGCTCTCGACGTTATCGAGCAAGAGGGCTGCGAAGGTGTTCTTCCCGGAGTTCTCGACTTCTTCCTGTACTGTGCATATAACCCTGTATGGGCAGCTGCGAATATGGGCAGATCCAAGAAGTCCGCATTTATCAATTCTAAGTTCATCGATATTCTCGAGAGCTTCAGAAAGCCCATCAATGAGGCGTTCAAGAAGACCGGCGGTAAGTTCATGATGACTGAGAGGATAGAAGAACTTGCTAAGAATTCTTCCAAGGTTCTTTCATGCGGTAATACATGCGGTGAGGGCTGGTTCCTTACTGCTGAGATGATCGAGCTGATTCAGGACGGAGTTCCGAATATCATATGCTCTCAGCCGTTCGCATGTCTGCCTAACCACGTTACCGGTAAGGGCATGATCAAGGAACTGCGCCGTCAGTACCCTAATTCGAATATCATTCCTATCGACTACGATCCGGGTGCTTCCGAAGCAAACCAGCTCAACAGAATCAAACTCATGATCTCTACGGCACATGCTGTTCGAAATGCCGAGATCATGGCAGAAAAGGCGGCTCAGAATAATAATGGCTAAGCTTCTTCTTGTAGACGGAAACTCGATAATAAACCGTGCGTTCTTCGCAGTCATAGGAAGAGCGCCGATGACTGCGCCCGACGGTACTCCTACTGGTGCTGTCAACGGATTCTTCAATACGCTCCTGAGCGTAAAAGATGAGTATCAGACGGATAAGATCTGCGTTCTGTTCGATCTTAAGTCTCCCACTTTCCGTCATAAGATGTATGCGGATTATAAGGCACAGCGTAAGGGTATGATGCCTGAGCTCTCCGCACAGATGCCTGTCACTAAGGAACTTCTGGATCTCATGGGTATAAAGCGCATGGAGATGGAAGGTTACGAGG
>CAMNNN010000051.1 GCA_946545505.1 uncultured Clostridia bacterium | reverse complement strand
GTGATCTTCTTAAGCTCGGCGAAAGCATCACGTATAGCCGCGAACTCTTCTTCAGAACCCGTAAGTGTCTTCTTCTCCACCACTTCGCCTTCCGGGTCCATGGTAGTCGTACTTACTCCGAATACACATGTGCAGTCGTAAGCCTTATCGTAGTCGTCGGTATAGCGCATCACCTTAAGTGCCTTACCTGTAAACACAGGAAGAAGTCCTGTCGCGAACGGATCTAACGTGCCGCTGTGACCGACCTTACGGGTACCGGCAAGACGCTTGATGAAGTTATCCGAAGCCATCGATGTGATGCCCTTCTTCTTGTCGAGAAGGATGATGCCGTCAGGAATCATAATACAGCAGAAGCCTCACTTATGATCTCTTCGGCAAGATCGTTAATATCTCTTCCCTTTACAGTGAAACCTGCGGCTCTCTTGTGACCGCCGCCGCCGTATTTCTCGGCGAATATGGAACAATCAAAATCCGTCTTGGATCTTAAGTTGCCTCTTACGGTGTCCTTATCAGTCTCTCTTAACACACACGCGAACTCGACTCCGCCTACATCACGAAGTCTCGATACCACATCGGATATCTCGTCGGTATTGGCGTGATACTTCTCGAACATCTCAGAAGTAACGGTTACTATCGCGAGCTTGCCGTCGCAGTAGAATCTTGCAGAAGAACAAGCCGCAGATGAGATCGCGAACTCGGAAGGAGTCTTAAGATCGAACAGGTTATAGCAGACCTCGGTTATATTGCCTCCGAGTTCCATGAGGATGCCTGCTGTCTCGAGTGTCTCAGGCTTAGTGTTGGTGTAAGTAAATCTTCCCGTGTCAGTGACGATGCCTGCCATGAGGCATTTCGCGCTTCTTGTGTCAATGACGCCGCTTATGGACTTACCTGTAAACTCGGCTATACGCTCGGCCACATAGAAGACCATCTCGCACGCGGAAGACGCACCGGGCTCGATCCATTTAAGAGGAGCCGACAGGTGTGTTACTTCGTGATGATCAACGTCGAGACTGTCTTCGTAGTATTCGAAGATCTCACAGTTCTCGCCCATCCTGTGGCCTTCTGAGCAGTCCACGGAGAAAGCAGTCTCATAACGCTTACCGTGAACGAGAAGGTCGCCTCTGATGAAGTTCTCCTGAGGATAGAACAGAAGATCATCAACATCCAGAAAAGACATATTGGACGGAAGCTCTTCGGGCATGCATACCCATGCGTTGCCGCCAAGGTTTCTTATGATAGAGACCATGGCACATGAAGACCCTACGCAGTCTCCGTCAACGCTCTTATGAGGGAAAACCAGTACGGCTCCGTCTGTCTTCTTAAGATCATCAATCTTATCTATGATGATCTTCGCCATACGCGATGCACCTTCGAAGTAAAGCTCTTTCATTACTCAGTCCTCTTCTTCGGCAACCTCATCCTCGTCAGCTATACCGAGTTCTTCCCTCTTCGCCTTATCTTCAGCCTTGACCCTGTCGATGATGGCGTCCATACGGGCTGCCTCATCGAGTGTGTTATCCAGCTTGAAGTGAAGCTCGGGAGCCAGACGCAGATTGATTCTCTTACACATCTGGAAACGGATGAAGCCGTTGGCGCCGTCTATGGCAGCCAATGCTTCTTCCTTATCGTGTTCATTTCCGAACACAGAGATAAAAACTGTCGCATGAGACAGGTCACGGGTCATCTTGACCTGCGTGACCGAAGTAAGCATGGGGACCCTGGGGTCCTTCAGCTCGTTGCTGATTATATCCTGCATTACCTTTCTCATCTCATCGCCGACAATCTCGGCTCTGTTCCTACGCATCTCTGTCTACCTCTTGGCTTGTGAAGGCCTCGATTACGTCTCCTACCTTGATGTCGTTGTAGTTGGCAACAGAAAGTCCGCACTCGAATCCGGAGTTAACTTCCTTAACGGAATCCTTAAGTCTCTGGAGAGAAGCGAGCTCGCCTGTGTGAATAACGATGTCGTTTCTCAGGATTCTTACTCCGCAGTTTCTGATGATCTTACCGTCTGTTACATAACATCCGCCGATCGTACCTACGCCGCTGACCTTGAACAGTTCACGGATCTCAGCGTGACCGAGTACAACCTCTTCGAAAGTAGGCTCGAGCATACCCTTCATAGCCTTCTCGATATCTTCCGTAGCCTTATAGATTACGTCGTAGAGTCTGATATCTACGCCGGCTTCCTTAGCCTTCTCTGTGATGATCGCATTAGGACGGACGTTAAAGCCGATGATGATGGCGTTAGATACGTCAGCGAGAACGATATCGGACTCGTTGATGGCACCAACTGCACCATGAACAACCTTAACACGAACTTCCTCATTGCTGAGCTTCTCGAAGGACTGTGTAACAGCCTCTACGGAGCCCTGGATATCAGCCTTAACGATAATGTTGAGTTCCTTAACATTACCTTCAGCCATCTGAGCTGCGAGATTCTCAAGAGACATTCTGGAGCTCTTTCTGATGTGCTCCTCACGCTGCTTGATCTTTCTCTTCTCTACAAGCTGTCTTGCCATCTTCTCGTCCTTGACCGCATAGAGAGTCTCACCGGCGGAAGGAACCTCAGGAAGGCCTAAGATCTCACAAGGGATAGAAGGACCTGCCTTCTTGATAGTATCTCCCTTATCGTCATACATAGCTCTGATGTTACCGATCATAGCTCCGCAGACTACGGAATCACCCTGCTTCAGAGTACCTCTCTGAACGAGTACCGTAGCAACAGGACCTCTGGACTTGTCGAGCTGAGCCTCGATAACGGTACCCTTTGCCTGTCTCTTGGGATCAGCCTTGAGCTCGAGTACGTCTGCTACGAGCAATACGTTCTCGAGGAGGTCATCGATACCTGTTCCCTGCTTAGCGGAAACGGGAACCATGATAGTGGAACCGCCCCACTCCTCGGGGATGAGCTCATACTGTGTCAGCTCCTGCTTAACCTTATCGGGGTTAGCACCGGGCTTATCGATCTTGTTGATGGCAACTACGATCTCGGTGCCTGCAGCCTTGGCGTGGTTGATAGCCTCGATTGTCTGGGGCATGACACCGTCATCAGCAGCAACTACGAGGATAGCGATATCCGTAACCTGTGCACCTCTTGCTCTCATCGTCGTAAACGCTTCGTGACCGGGAGTATCGAGGAATGTGATCTGTCTTCCCTTAACTCTTACGGTGTAAGCACCGATCTTCTGCGTGATACCGCCGGCCTCGCCCGTAGCTACGGAAGATGCACGGATCTTATCGAGCAATGAAGTCTTACCGTGGTCAACGTGACCCATAACAACAACTACAGGAGGTCTTGTCTCCATGTTCTCCGTTACAAGTGTATCGTCGTCATCAAAGAGGATATCCTCCTCTGTCTTCTCCTCGAGGAGAGTCGCATTGATGCCGAATCCGTCAGCGAGCAGGCATGCTGTATCAAAGTCGAGCTCCTGGTTGATAGTAGCCATAACTCCGAGCTTGATCATGAGCTCCTTGATTACATCGGAAGACTTCTTGCCGATACCCTCGGCGAAGTCCTTAACCGTGATGAAAGGAGGGATTTGGATATCAGTGATAGCCTGAATCTCGGCAGCTGTCTCCTCATAGGAGTTCTTCTTCTTTTTCTTTCTGCCGTATGAATAATCATCATACTCTTCATCACCGGAAGACATACGGCCGTTATACTGACCGCCTCTGTTCTTAAGTCTCTTATCGTTAGAGCCGTTTGTTCTCTCGCGGTCTCTGTCGTCGTGCTTCTTATCGAAAGCGGACTTCTCTGCATAAGAAGATCTGCTCTTCTTGACCTCTTCGATAGGTGCATCGGACTTCGGCTTGGAAGGTCTTCTGGATGCGGAAGGTGTTCTGCTTCCCTCCTCGTCCTTATCCTTGGCAAATCCGCCCTGAGGTCTGCCGCCGTCTCTGCCGGGGCCGCCTGATCTGTATCCGCCCTGACCCTGAGGCCTAGGTCCTCTGCCCGCACCGCCGGCTCTGTAGCCGCCCTGGCCCTGGTAACCGCCGTTTCTGTTGCCGAACTTCTTATCGGGAATGATAGTGGAAGTTCTTACAGTCTCAGGCATAGCTACTACAGCAGAAGAGATCTTCGTTCTGTCGATGGCAGCAGGAGCGTCTTCCTTAGGCTCTTCCTTCTTCTCAGGCTCAGCCTTAGGCTTCTCTTCCTTCTTGGGTTCTTCAGCCTTCTCAGGCTCCTTAACCTCAACAGGCTTCTCTTCCTCTTTCTTCTCCTCTGTCTTAGCAGAAGATTTACTTGTAGTCTTCTTTACAGGCTCTTCGGCAGCAGGAGCCTCAGCTGCAGGTTCTTCAGCAGCCTTCTTGGTTCTTGTTGTCTTCTTGGGCTTCTCCTCAGCGGGAGTTTCCTCTGCCTTGGCAGCCTTCGCCCTTGTTGTCTTCTTGGGTGCTTCAGCCTCGGGAGCAGGAGTCTCGACCTTGGCGGCAGCTGCTGCCTTGGGAGCTTCCTTCTCGGCCTTAGCGGCCTCTGCCTCAGGATCCGCCTTCTTCTTGTGAACGCGTCTTACCTTAAGCTCTTTGGTGCCGGATACGCCCTTACTCGTAACCTGCGCCTTTTTATCCTTCTCGGAATTCTCACTCATTAATGAATTTCCTCCTAATTAGTCTTCTTGCGCGAGCATCGCGGAAAGCTTGTCCGCGAACCCTGTGTCCGTTACCGCTACCACTGCCCTGTCAGGCCTGCCTATCGCTCTTCCGAGCTGTTCCATGGTAGCGAAGCTGTATGCATCCGGCATTTCGATGTCGCCTTTGGCTCCGATATCGAGTATCTGCGAGAGTGTGTTCCTCGATATGTCAGCAGACAGGATAAGGAGCTTGACTGTTCCCTTACGCAGGGCCGTCTCCACCTGGTCGTAACCCGATATTACCTTTCCCGCCTTAGCCGCGAGGCCTAAGAACCTTAATATATTCAGTTCGTCTCGCAAAGCTTCAATATCTCCTGAGCCAGACTGTTAAGCTCTTCCTCCGTTACCGAGGCATTAAGCCCGCGCGAAATGCGGTGAGCCTTGAGCTCAGTCTTGATGCACTTGCTGTCTTTGCAAAGGTATGCGCCTCTTCCGGGGAGCTTGCCGGTGGGATCCACCGTCAGGGTACCGTCGTCCTTCAGCGTAACGCGTACAAGATCTCTCTTGTCACGCCTCGTTCTGCAGGAAACGCACATTCTCTGCGGTTGCTTCTTGGGAGCAGGACTTGTCATGCTTCGCCCTGATCTCCTTCGTCCGGTGTCTCTTCTTCCGCAACCGTAAACTTATCGATAACGGATCTAGTTGCCTCACTCGCGTCATCAGACTCTCTCTTGATATCGATCTTGTATCCTGTGAGGTGAGCCGCAAGTCTTACATTCTGGCCGGATCTTCCGATAGCGAGATTGAACTGCTGGTCGGGAACGATAACCTTGGCATAACGCTCCTGGTGACCGTCCTCCTTAGTTGTGATCTCGATATCAACTCTTACAGCCTTGGCAGGCTGAAGTGCTTCACTGATAAACAGAGCGGGATCCTCGTTCCAGTCGATGATGTCGATCTTCTCGCCTCCAAGCTCATTCATGATTGTCTGAACTCTCTGGCCTCTGGGACCTACGCAGGAACCCTTGGCATCGATGTTCTCATCTCTGGACCATACTGCGACCTTGGATCTTGAACCGGGCTCTCTTGTGATGCCCTTGATAATAACCTCACCGGACTTGATCTCAGGGATCTCGAGTTCGAAGAGCTTCTCTACGAGCTTCGGATCTGTTCTGGAGATAGTGATGGAAGGACGGTCGTTATGCTCCTCAACTCTCAATACGAGGAACTTCATTGTTCTGTTGGTATCGTAGCTCTCGCCTCTCATCTGGCCGTTTCTGGGAAGAACAGCCTCAGCGTGTCCGATATCTACATAAACATTTCTGGCGTCCTTACGAACGATAGTACCTGTTGTAAGCTCACCGATCTTGCCGGAGAACTCTTCGCTGATTCTCTTGTGCTCAGCGCTTCTTACCTTCTGGGAGATAGCACTCTTGGCAGCTGTAGCAGCAAGTCTTCCGAGATCCTTAACATCAAGACCGTACTCCAGAGAGTCACCAAGCTCTACGTCAGGATCTGCAGCCTGTGCTTCCTCGAGGGAAACTTCATTAGTGGGATCTTCAACCTCATCAACGACTTCCTTGAGCTGATATACATAGATCTCACCGGTCTCGCGGTCGATCTCGGCACCAACTGTCTCGATGATACCGCCGGAGAACTCACGTCTGTAAGCAGTTACGATACCTTCCTCGACAGCTTTGATGAGTTCTTCCTCATCGATACCCCTTTCCTTCGCGAGCAGCTTGATCGCGTCAAGGACGCTGTCCTGAGGCTCCTCATTAACTTCCTTCTTCTTTGCCATTATACTTACCTCCAATCAATTAAAAATCAATGTGTCTTATAGCTTTGCTTATATCAGATAAAGCAAGCTCAACTTCTGTGTCATCTTCCTTCCTGAAAGTGACCTTATCATCCAGGGCCGATACTATCGTGCCCGTGAATTTCTTGGAACCGGTGTCATCTGCCTTGAACAGGCTGACGTCTATCTTCTCTCCCTCGTATCTTATGTAATCCGAGATATCGTCTAAGGGTCTGGTCAATCCGGGAGAGCTGACTTCAAAGTAATCTGCGTCACACTTGAGTTTCTCGTCCAGGATAGGATCGATGACTTTGCTGAAAGACTCGCAGTCGTCTATCGATATACCGCCCTTACGATCTATGAAGAGTCTCAGGAACATTCCCTGACCTTCCTTCTTGTACTCGGCATCCACAAGATCAAATCCCATTTTCTCCGCCTCAGGCTTGGCTATATCATAAGCTTCCTGTGCGATCTTTGATCTTTTTGCCATCAGATCCTCCTTCAATGTTTATATAAAAAGAAAACGAGCTCGTACAAGCTCGTTCACTTAACTCAAGTTTATGAACAGACCTATAATAACATATAGTTCCGGACGTGACAAATACTAATATTGTTCAGTCGAAGACCGCAGAAACATAAGACTGGGTATCGACATCAAACACCCCCTGTGTGAGGATACGGATCTTCGGAATGACAGGAAGAGCCGTGAAAGCCAGCGTCATGAACGGATCAATTCCTTGTTTGCACCCCATGTGCTTAGCCATGACCTTCATCTCGATAAGAAGATCTTCAGATTCCGAAGCTTCCATCTCACTCATAAGGCCCGCGATCGGAAGTGCCATTGAAGATAAGACTTTACCGTCCTGAGCTATCGACAGACCTCCGTTGTTACTAAGAACCGCATTGGTTGCTACGGCCATATCCTCATCGTTAGTTCCGACAACGATAATGTTATGCGAATCATGTGCCACACTCGACGCTATGGCGCCCTTCTGAAGACCATATCCCCTCACGAATCCGATTCCTATATGGCCGGTCCTCCTGTGTCTTTCTATAACAGCTATCTTCAGGATATCCTTATCAATCTGAATTCCCGAAGGACTTTTACCCAGTTCGGCGGGAACTATGACCTCACGGGTTAGGATCTCGTTCTTAACCAGTTCGATCACCCGTTTCTTGCTGCCTTTCTGCTTAAGGGCGAGATCTTCAGGCTTTACTGGGTCTAAGTTAAAGCTGTTATAGACCCTCGGATAATCCTCAGGATTAATTCGTGACTTTATATCTGCCGTTACCTGTCCGTCCCGGGCCACAAGTTTACCGTTCTTAAATACCATCTCGACTTTGAACAGATCAAAATCGGATACCACCAAAATGTCGGCAATATATCCCGGAGCAATGGCACCTCTTTTCCCGAGGTCGAAATACCGGGAAGGGTTAAGGCTTGCCATCTTAACTGCATTGGAAGCTTTCTTGCCGCTTCTTACCGCTTTTCTGACAACGTAATCCATATGACCGAATTTGACGATATCGCCCGCATGCTTATCATCGGAAACCACCATACACCGGTCACAGTACATATCGTCAAACATAGGCAAGAGCTTGTCCATATTCTTGGCAGCCGTACCCTCGCGCACCATGACCCACTGACCGCGGCGGAGCTTAAGCAGGGCTTCATCGGTATTCGAGCACTCATGATCCGAACCGACACCGGCCACTATATAAGCATTAAGATCGTTACCGCTTAATCCGGGAGCATGGCCGTCTATTGCCTTGCCGGCCTTAACAGCACCTTCGATCTTATCCAGGATATCCTCATCCCCCCGTACCGTTCCGTAGAAGTTCATCAGTTCTGCGAGCCCCTTCACACCGGAGTTCTGATAGAAACGGTCAAGATCTTCAGCTTTAAGAACGGCCCCTGATTCGTCCATCCCCGTGGCAGGGACACATGACGGAAGCATATAGAAAATATCAATCGGGAGGTCCCTCGCGGCTTCGATCATGTATTCGATGCCTTCGACTCCGGCAACATTCGCGATCTCATGAGGATCCGCCACTACAGCTGTCGTACCATGAGGCAAAACAGCCTTGGCAAACTCTGCCGGGGATATCATAGAGCTTTCAATATGAATATGACCGTCTATAAGACCCGGACATATATACTTATCTGACACATCTATCTGTTCTTTACCGTTATAAGTACCGATGCCGATAATCGTTCCGTCTTTAATCGCTACATCAGCCGTCTCGATCTCGCCGGTAAAGACATTCAGGATATTTCCATTCTTTAACACCAGATCGGATTCCGTATCTCCTCTGGCAGCGGCTATAAGTTCCTTAAGATGCTCTTTCACTATGCTTCTCCCCGCATTTCCCTATAAATAGAAACGGGCTCTCTCAAGCCCGTTTCCAGCTCTATAATGTTGTTATCTATCAGACGTAAGCTTTAACGGAATCGGGAAGATCGTCTACCTTACCGCTTAAGATGATCATTGCCGTAACGGGCGAATCCTTAAGGAAAGCATCGAGCT